>CAYNRD010000495.1:0-2330 GCA_964399515.1 uncultured Mycobacteriaceae bacterium
GGATCGACACGTCCAGCGCCGATGGCGGCGCATCTCAGACCTGGAACCGAGGCCGGGTCGCGAGCGCCCGGGCGATGGAGATGCGCTGGCGCTGGCCGCCGGAGAACTCATGGGGGTACTTCCGGGCCGCCGCCGCCCCCAATCCGACCTGGTCCAACAGGTCGCCGACGATGGCCTCGGTCTCCGCCCGGCTGGATGCCAGGCGGTGAAAGCGGATCGGCTCGGCCACGATGGCGCCGACCCGCATGCGCGCGTTCAGGGATGAGTAGGGGTCCTGGAAGATCATCTGCATCTGGCGCCGATAGGGGGCGATGGCGCGCCGGGTCTTGAGCCCGGTCAGATCGGCGCCCGCGAACAGGACCCGGCCCGCGGTCGGCGTGTGGATGCCGGTGATCAGCCGGGCCATGGTCGACTTGCCGGAGCCGCTTTCACCGACCAGCCCGAAGGTCTCACCCGGGCGGATGGCGAACGAGACGGCATCGACCGCCCGCACCTCATCTCGTCCGCCGCCGAACAGACCGCCGGACCGGAAGCTCTTGGACAGGCCCCGCACCTCCAGCAACGGCCCGTCCAGCGGCGGGTACTCGGCCATCGCCCGGCCCAGCCAGTGGTCGGTCAGGTCGATGGCGGTCCGGGGGGTGCCGGCGGCCTCGATATAGTCGACGGTCGGAAACCGGGTCAGTCGCCGATCAGCGCGGGGCACGGCCGCGATCAGGCTTTTGGTATAGGGATGGTCCGGAGTCTTGAGGATCTTGGCGGTCGGCCCGGTCTCGCCCACCTCGCCCTTGTACATCACCGCCACCCGGTCGGCGGTCTCGGCGATGACGCCCATGTCGTGGGTGATCAGCACCATGCCAACGCCGGTATCCCGGACCAGCCGGCGCATCAACTCCAGGATCTGGGCCTGGATCGTGACATCAAGGGCCGTGGTCGGCTCATCGGCGATGATCACGTCCGGCTGGGCGCACAGGGCCAGGGCGATCACCACCCGCTGGCGCATGCCGCCGGAGAACTGGTGCGGGTACTGCGCCACCCGCCGGTCCGGGTCCGGGATGCCGCCCCGGCCCAACAGGGCCACCGCCCGGGATCGGGCGTCCGCCGGGCCGATGTCCAGATGGGTCAGCATGGTCTGTTCCAACTGCCGGCCGACCGTCTCCAGCGGGTTCAGGGAGGTTTGCGGATCCTGGAAGATCATGGCGATGCGCTTGCCGCGGATCCGGCGCATCGCCTCGCCCTCCAACCCGTCGATGCGGGCGCCGGCCAGGGTCACCGTGCCGGCCGCGACCCGCCCCGGCGGCTCCAGCAATTTCATCACCGCATTGCCGATGGTGGATTTTCCGGCCCCGCTTTCCCCGACCACGCCCAGGATCTCACCCGCGCGGACCGCAAGCGTGACATTGCGGGACGCGACCACGGTGCCCCGGCGCCCGGGGAATTCCACCCGCAGGCCATCGACCGCCAGCCGGGCCGTCGTCGTCCCTGTCGCGCCGTCGTCCACCGGTCACCGCAGCTTCGGGTTCAGGGCATCGCGCAGCCAATCCCCGAACAGGTTGACCGCCAGCACCAACCCGATCAGCGCGATGGCGGGAAAAATGGTGATCCACCATTCGCCGGAGAACAGGAAATCATTGCCGATCCGGATCAAAGTCCCCAGCGAGGGGGAGGTGGGCGGCACGCCGACGCCCAGGAAGGAAAGTGTCGCCTCCGTGATGATCGCCAGGGCCAGTTGGATGGTGGCGATGACCAGCACGGGGCCCATGACATTGGGCAGAATGTGTCGGACCAGGATCACACTGTCGGGCAGGCCGATGACCTGGGCGGCCTGGACGTAATCCTTGGTCCGTTCCACCAGCACCGAGCCGCGCACAGTGCGCGCATACTGCACCCAGAACGACAGCGCGATGGCGATGATCAGCACGCCCAGGGCAAGCTCGCTGTGGCCGGAACCGCCGATCATGGAGCGCGCGATGCCGTCGATCAGCAGCGCGATGAGGATCGCCGGAAAGGTCAGCTGAATATCCGCGATCCGCATGATCACGCTGTCGACCACGCCGCCCACATAGCCCGAGACCAGGCCGACCGCCACGCCCAGCACCGCCGCCAAGGCGACGCTCGCGAAGCCCACCGCGATCGAGATCCGGGCGCCGTACAGGATGGTGGACAGGATATCCCGGCCAGATCGTCGGTGCCAAGCGGATAGGTCGCGGTGCCGCCCGCCAGCCACATCGGCGGCAGCAGGCTGTCCAGCAGGCTGATCTGGGCCTGGTCGAACGGGTTGTGGGGCGCCACCCAGGGCGCGCAGCGGGCAGCCAGCACCATCACCAAAGTGA
>CAYNRD010000496.1:0-2322 GCA_964399515.1 uncultured Mycobacteriaceae bacterium
CTGATCGACGATCCGGAGTTGTCCACGGCGGCCTTGATGGAGATCGTGCCCGGGCCCGATTTCCCCACTGGCGGGGTGATCCTGGGCCGCAGCGGCATCATGAGCGCTTTCGAGACCGGCCGCGGCAGCGTGGTCCTGCGCGCCAAGACCGAGTTCGAGGAGATCCGGGCCGACCGCACCGCCATCGTGGTCACTGAGATCCCCTATCAGGTCAACAAATCCAAGCTGATGGAGCGCATCGCCGAAGTGGTGCGCGAAAAACTGGTCGAGGGCATTTCCGACCTGCGCGATGAAAGCGACCGGGACGGCGTCCGGATGGTGATCGAGCTGAAGCGGGACGCGGTGCCGGATGTGGTGCTGGCGCAGCTGTTCCGGTTCACGGCCCTGCAGACCTCCTTCGGGGTCAACATGCTGGCGCTGGATCTGGGCCGGCCCCG
Source organism: uncultured Mycobacteriaceae bacterium (assembly GCA_964399515.1). GTDB lineage: Bacteria > Pseudomonadota > Alphaproteobacteria > DSM-16000 > Inquilinaceae > CAYNRD01. Next base: position 438 of record CAYNRD010000496.1, read on the forward strand.
GCTGATGACGTTGCGTGACGTGCTGCGCGCCTTTGTTGCCTTCCGGGAGGAGGTGATCCTGCGCCGGACCCGGTACGAGCTGGCACGGGCCCGGGACCGGGCCCATGTCCTGGTCGGTCTGGCGGTGGCTGTGGTCAATATCGATCCGGTGATCCAGCTGATCCGCGCGGCACCCGATCCGGGCACCGCCCGGGCGCAGCTTGTCGCCACCGCCTGGCCGGCGGGCGATGTGGCGCCGTTCATCGCCCTGGTCGACGAGCCGGGGCGCGGCGTGGCCGGTGATGGCACCTACCGCCTGTCCGAAGAGCAGGCCAGGGCGATCCTGGATTTGCGCCTGCACCGGCTGACCGGGCTGGAGCGGGACAAGATCGGCGCCGATCTGAAGGTGATCGTGGATGAGATCGCCGGCTATCTCGAGATCCTGCGCTCCCGCGAGCGGCTGCTCGCGGTGATGCGCGATGAGTTGACCACCATCCGGGACCGGTTTGGCGTGCCCCGGCGCACGGTGATCGAGGACGCGGAGTTCGAAACCGACCTGGAATCCCTGATCCAGCGGGAGGACATGGTGGTGACCGTGTCCAACCACGGCTATGTCAAGCGGGTGCCGCTGTCCACCTACCGGGCCCAGCGCCGGGGCGGTAAGGGCCGGTCCGGCATGGCCACCCGGGACGAGGATTTCGTCCGGGAGCTGTTCGTGGCCAACACCCATGACCCGGTGTTGTTCTTCTCCTCCCGCGGCATCGCCTACAAGCTGAAGGTCTACCGCCTGCCCGAGGGCACGCCGCAAAGCAAGGGGCGGGCCTTCGTCAATCTGCTGCCCCTGGAGGCGGACGAGACCATCACCACGGTCATGGCCCTGCCCGAGGACGAGGACAGCTGGGCGGACCTGAACGTGATGTTCGCCACGGCGTCGGGCACCGTGCGCCGCAACCGGTTGAGTGATTTCTCCACCATCAACCGGAACGGCAAGATCGCCATGAAGCTGGATGAGGGTGACCGGCTGATCTCGGTCAAGGTGGCCAGCGAAACCCATGATGTGCTGCTGGCGACCCGGCTGGGCCTGTGCATCCGCTTCCCGGTCACCGATGTGCGGGTGTTCACCGGCCGCACCTCCACCGGCGTGCGCGGCATCCGCCTGGGCGCGGGCGATCGGGTGATCTCCATGTCGATCTTGCGGAGCCTGGATGCCACGCCCGAGGAGCGGGCCGCCTATCTGAAATACGCCAACGCCCAGCGCAAGGCCGAGGGCGAGGAGACCGACGGCGAGGACAGTCCGGTGGGCGAGGTGACCCTGAGCGCCGAACGGGTCGCCGAGCTGTCCGAGGCCGAGGAATTCATCCTCACCCTGTCCGACGAAGGGTATGGCAAACGCAGTTCCGCCTATGGCTATCGGCGCACCGGCCGGGGCGGCAAGGGCATCTGGACCATGGAGATGGGTGAGCGCAACACGGCGATCGCCGCCTGTTTCCCGGTCGACGCCACCGACGACATCGTGCTGGTCACCAATGGTGGCCAACTGATGCGCTGCGGCGTCGATGACGTGCGCATCGCCGCTCGCAAGACCATGGGGGTGACCGTGTTCCGGGTCGCGGAGGGTGAGCGGGTGGTGTCCGTGGCCGCCGTGCCGGACACCGGCGAGGATGAGGACAATGGCGAGGCCGCCGGCGCGGAGCCCGGCGGCGAGGCGACCGGGGCCGAGGCCCCACCGGCAACGGAGTGACAGCCGCTATGGTAACGGACCGGCACCCCCCCGGCGGGCCGCCCCGGCATCTGGGCGGCCTGTATCCGGGCACCTTCGACCCGATCACCAACGGCCACCTCGACATCATCACCCGGGCGCTGACGTTGGTCGATTCCCTGGTGGTGGGGGTGGCGCGCAACGCCG
>CAYNRD010000497.1:0-2316 GCA_964399515.1 uncultured Mycobacteriaceae bacterium
CGAGGCCGACGGCAAGGCCGCCGAGTAAGACGGCAAGTCCGCCGAGTAAGACGGCAAGTCCGCCGAGTAAGTCTGCAAGGCCGCCGAGTAAGACGGCAAGGCCGCCGAGTAAGACCGCAAGGCCTTGGAGCAGGCGCCGGGTCACGCGGCTCCACGGGCGGGGCCTCAAAAAAACCCCCGGGAGGATCGCCTCCCGGGGGTTTTTGTATCCGCTGGCGCGGTGGCGCCGATCAGCCGGTGAACCACCAGCGCTGGTAGGCGCGGGCGCCATCCAACTCCCAGTTGCCGGCGATCTGGCCGACATGCTGGACATTGCTGCGGCGGGCCATGGTCCGGTTGTTGAACCAGGGCACGATCGTACCGCCGTCATCCCGGCACAACTGCTGCATCTCCCTGTACATTTCGGCCCGAAGGCCTTCGTCCAGCTCCTTCTTGGCCAGCAGCAGCAGCTCGTTGAAGCGCGGGTTGGCCCAGCGGCTTTCGTTCCAGGCCGCACCCTCTTGGTAGGCCAGGGTGAACATCACATCGGGCGTCGGCCGAGCGCCCCAGGTGACGGTCACGAACGGCTTCACCAGCCAAACATTGGACCAGTAGCCGTCGGCGGGCTCCCGCACCACTTCGATGTTGATGCCGGCCGGTCGGGCGGCCTCGCTGTACAGCACCGCCTGGTCGACGGCACCGCTCAAGATGCTGTCGGTCGAGGACAGCTGGACGGTGATATTGCCCAGATCGGCCCGTTCCATGTGGAACTTGGCCTTGTCCGGGTCATAGGTGCGCTGCTCCAGATCGGCCCAATAGGGCAGGGTCGGGCCGATCGGGTGGTCGTTGCCCATGCTGCCATAGCCGAACAAGATCTTCTCGATGATCTCTTCCCGCGGCAGGGCGTGCTTCAGCGCCATGCGGACGTCAGGATTGTCGAACGGCGGCGTGTCCACGAACATCGGCAGGGTGCAGTGCGCGCCCGACGGCACGTCGTCGATCTCGATCCCCGGCGCCCGCTGCAGCAGCCCGACCGTCTTCAGATCGACGGCCGAGATGGCGTCGATGCTGCCGGTGATCAGGGCGGTTTGACGGGCGTTGGCGTCGTTCAGGATGATCATGTTCACGGCGTCGAACCAGGCGCCCTCGCCATGCCAGTCGTCATGGCGGACCATCTCGGTGCGCACGCCGGGCTCATGGTTGACGATCCGGTAGGGGCCGCAGCCGTCCTGGGACTGCCAGTCGATGGTGCCGTCCGGATTGGCCGGCAGCATGACCAAGTGATAGTCGCTGACCAGGAACGGCAGGTCGGCATTGCCGCTGTCCAGCGTGATGACGATGGCATGATCGCCATCGGCCTTGATCTCGGTGACGCCGGCCAACAGGGCCTTGGCGGCCGAGGTGCTGGCCTCGCCCCGGTGGTGGTTCAGGGAGGCGATCGCGTCGGCGGCGGTCAGTTTCTTGCCGCTGTGGAAGGTCACATTCGGGTTCAGCTCGAACCGCCATTCGGACGCGTCCGCGGAGGCCGACCAGGAGGTGGCGCAATCCGGGCCAAGGCCGTTTTCGTTGGTGATCGCGGTCAGATAGGCGCGGTGGCAGTGGGCCAACTGAATTTCGGACACCGCCTGATACTGGCCCGGATCCATGGTGTCCGAGGTGTTGCCGTCATGAATGCCGACCCGAAAGGTACCGCCCCGCTGGGGGGTTTGGGCCGCGACCTTGTTGGTCCAAAGCGCCGTGCCGCCCGCCACGCCCAGGCCCGCGGCCAGGGTGCCTTCCATGAAGCGGCGGCGGCCGATCTTCTGTTTCTTGGCCTGATCGATCAGGGTCTGGATCAGCTTATCATTGTCGGTGTCGTTCATCTGGTGCTCCCGTTCGGATTGACTTGATCATGGAGGATCACAGGCTTTGGCTGGCTCCAAAGCTCTCACGCTCGACCATAAGCCCTTGCTGTGGAAAATCCAGGGCCAATCCGGCGCAAGGGGTGCGGGGATTGGCACAGAAATGACGCATTTGCTTGGTTTTGCCCGGGCCTGGATTGCCCGGTGATCCCGGGTTGATTGCAGCGCCGGCCACCGAACCTTGCCCGGCGCCAACACCCGGCTTGCCACGGGCCAGGACTGTACTGCACCGGCGCAAACCCGATGGCCCCGTCGTCGGCGCCCGGCCGCGTCGAACGGCAGGCCAAGCCCGGGGCCCGGACCCTGCGTGGGCGGACTGAGCCCGACAATATCCCTCGACGCCGCGCGTTCGATATACTGTCCCCGAAATTGTCCCCGGAATTCGCTTCGCTGCTTGAGGACTTTGGTTCGTCCTACCGCTTCGCTGCTTGAGGAC
>CAYNRD010000498.1:0-2310 GCA_964399515.1 uncultured Mycobacteriaceae bacterium
CCCCGTTGCGGCCCAGGATCGCCACCACCTCCCCCGCCGCCACCGCGAAGTCCAGGCCGTGCAGCACCACCGTGTCGCCATAGCCGGAGACGACGGTTTCGAACCGGATCACGGGTGCGGTCATGGTGCGGGCTCCACGGGTGCGCCCGGGGTGTCCCAATGGCCCAGATAGATCTCCCTGACCAGGGCGCTGTCCCGGGCTTCGGCGGGGGTGCCTTCGAACACCACCCGGCCATAGTCCAACACCGTCACCCGGTCGGCGACGTCATAGACCAGGTCGGTGTCGTGCTCGACCACGATCACGGACAGGGTCCGGGGCAGGTTCAGGATCAGATCCCGCAACAGGCCGGTCTCCTCCGGGCTGACGCCCGAGGTCGGCGCGTCCATCAGCAGGATCTTGGGCTCGGCGGCCAGCGCCGTTGCCACCTCCAGCTGGCGGCGGGCGCCATAGGGCAGGGCGTCGGCGTCCTGGTCCAGGCGGTCTTGCAGGCCGGTCTGTTGAGCCACCTGGTCGACCGCGTCCCGGATGGCTCCGTCCCGCCCGGCATTGCGCCAGAAAATCCAGGTGGCCCGCCGGGCGGTCGAGACGGCCAGGGTCAGGCTTTCCCGCACGGTCAGGCCCCGGAACAGGTTGTTCTTCTGGAAGCTGCGCGCCAGGCCCAGGCGCGCCCGCCGGTCCGGGCTCAGGGCCGTGACATCGGTGCCGTCGATCACCACCTGGCCGGAATCGGCCGGCAACTCCCCAGTCAGCAGGTTGAAGAAGGAGGTCTTGCCCGCGCCGTTGGGGCCGATCACCGCCCGCCGCTCCCCGGTCGCCAGCTTCAGGCTGACATCATCGGTGACGGTGATGGCACCGAAGCTCTTGCGCAAGGAAATGGCCTCAAGCATCGCTGGCCCCCGTGCGGCCCAGCGCGCGCCCGGCCAAACGGGTCAGGTCCTGGATCAGGCCGAACAGCCCCCGGCCGCCGGCCAGGACCGCGACGATCAGAAATCCGCCCACGAACACATGCCAGTATTCGGTCCAGTGGTTGACCGTATGCTTGGCGAAAGTGAACACCACCGCCCCGATCACGGGGCCGATCAGGGTTTCGATGCCGCCCAGGATCACAATCACCAACGCTTCGCCCGACGCGGTCCAGGCCAAATAATCGGGCGACACGAATTGCAGGAACTGGGCGTTCAAGGTGCCGGCCAGCCCGGCGACCCCGCCCGACAGGGCGAAGGCGGCGGCCTTGTACCGGCCGACCGGCAGGCCCAGCGCGCGCATGCGCCCCTCATTCCGGTGCAGGCCGACCAAGGCCTGGCCAAAGCTGGAGCTGAGCACCCAGGCCAGCACGATGTAGACAAGGACCGCGTTCGTGATCACGAACAGGGCGAAATGGGTGGGATCGAACAACAGGATCCCGAACGCGCTCAGATCCAGTTGCGGCACGCCGGGCAGCCCGTCATCCCCACCCAAGGCCCGGCTTTCAAAGATGTAGACATAGACCATCTGCCCGAAGGCCAGCGTGGCCATGATGAAGAAGATGCCGTGCACCCGGGCGGTGGCGAAGCCCATCAGCAACCCGGCCAGGCCCGCGATGCCGATCGCCGACAGCATGGCCAGCGCCGGATGCACGTCCAGGAAGATGGTGAAGGTGGCATAGACATAGGCGCCGATGCCGAACAGCGCGCCATGGGCCAGGGAGACCATGCCGCCGAAGCCGGCAACGAAATCCAACGCCATGGCCAGGATCGCCACGATCGCCACTTCGATCAGGATCTCCTTGCCGAAGAAATCGGTGGTGAAGGCGTAGATCACTCCCGCCGAGACCAGCAGCAGGGCCAGGGCCGTGTGCAGGGGGGGTTGCTTGAACATCGGCTGTCGTCACTCCACCCGGGCCGGGAACAGGCCCTGGGGCCGCAGGATCAGGGTCGCGGCCAACAGCGCGTAGATCAGCACGCTGGCGAATTGCGGGGCGGCGACCTGGCCCAGGGTCTGGATCATGCCGACCAGCAGGGAGCCGGCGATGGCCCCCTTCAGGCTGCCCAGCCCCCCGATCACCACCACGATCATGGTCGGCACCAGGATGGCGATGCCCATGCCGGGCACCAGGCCCACCACCGGTGCGGCCACCACGCCGGACAGCCCCGCCAGCGCGCAGCCGACGCAGAATACGAAGAAGAACAGCCGGGCGGAATCGATGCCCATGCATTGGGCCATGTCGCCATTGTCGACCCCGGCCCGGATCAACGCCCCCCCCCGGGTCCGCTCCAGCGCGCTCCACCGGCCCGCCCCAATGCTCGGACAGGAACGCCAGCAACCGCTCG
>CAYNRD010000499.1:0-2308 GCA_964399515.1 uncultured Mycobacteriaceae bacterium
CGTGCCGATGTCCTTATGGTTGGTGGAAAACAGCCACCGCTGCACGAAACCGGGGGCATGATCGTGGTGATCGTCCGCGTGACCCGCATGTGCCATGGTCAAACCCTTTCTGATCTTCGCCGCCGGCGCGTCCCGGGACGGATCGCGCGCCGGACGCTGCCCGGTGTTCAGTTGGCGCCCGCGGCGGCCGTCGGCCCTTCGGCCGCGTCTGCCAGGTCGGACCCACGCTTATGATCCTCGAAGGATCGCGTTAACAATTTGGGGGGCGTCTCCAATGGGAGGCCTGCGGTTTGTTGCAGCACCCAGGCGTCGAACGCCTCCCGGCTGACCGCGCGGATCTCGATCGGCATGTAGAAGTGCCCCTCCCCGCAAATCTGGGAGCACTGGCCGTAATAGGTGCCCTCCTGCTCGATCCGCGCCCAGGTGGCGTTCGACCGGCCCGGGATCGCGTCCATCTTGACCCCAAAGGACGGGACCGCGAAGGCATGCAGGACGTCCCCGGCGGTGATCTGGAACTCGATATTGGTATCGACCGGCAAGACCAGCGGGTTATCGACGGACAACAGCCGCAGCTGGTCGGGCCCCAACTCATCCTCGTCCAGGACGAAGCTGGTGTACTCCTCGATTTGCTGGTCAGGGAACGCATACCCCCAGAACCACTGGTAGCCCGCCACCTGTACGGTCACCTCCGGCTCGGGGATCCGTTCGGAGAAGTACAGGAGGCGGAAGCTGGGCACCGCGATGATCACCAGGATCAACACTGGCACCACCGTCCAGACCACCTCGATGAAGGTGTTGTGGGTGGTCGTGGTCGGCTCGGGGTTCCGGTCCGCCCGGTAGCGCCACATCACATAGCCCAGCAGCGCCATGACGAACAGCGTGATGCCGGTGATGATCACCAGCAGCAGATTGTGGAAATCGGTCATCTGGCGCATCACCGGCGTCACCGGGTCATGCAGGCCCAGCTGCCAGGGCGCCGAATGCTGGGGCGTGTCCGCATGGGCGGCCATCGGCAAACCAATCAAGATGGCGCCCGCCAGGGCTGACCAAATCCAATGACGCATGGGTGCCATATTCCGTGTCTGTCCGCGTGCATACCAATTGGGGCGGCGCGAGATGGGACGCGCGTGCCCCGCGACGGCCGAGGCCTCGGCCCATTCAGCACCGGCCTTGTGCGCCGTTGGCGCTGCCGGATCAAGCCCCAGGATCAGATTTGCGACCAATTGTTCACATCCCGTTACCAAAGCCCCGTACAACGAACGTGACAGTGGGGCTGGATCGCCGCCGCGTCGATCGCCCCTATATAAAATGTCGCGGGTCTTGTAGGACGTTCGGCGATCCCAAGCCCGCCGCCCACCGGAGAAGAGGCCGCCATGACCGCCATGGAATTGACCGAAGAGCTGTTTTTCACCCGCGCCGGCCTGGACCGGCCCCGGACCGAACGGCGCGTGGCCGACAGCCTGCACGGCGCCGATGACGGTGAGCTGTATCTGGAATACCGGCAGAGTGAGGCTCTGGGCTGGGATGACGGCCATTTGAAAAGCGCCAGCTTCGATACCTCCCAGGGATTTGGCTTGAGGGCCGTGGCCGGCGAGCGGGTCGGCTACGGCCATGCCTCGATCCTGGAGGACGCGGCCATCGCCCGGGCCGCGGACACGGTCGCGACCGTGCACCGGGGCCATGGCGGCACCCTGGCCATGCCGCCCCACGGCACCAACGCCCGGCTGTATGGAGATGTCAACCCGCTGTCCGACCTGGGCTTCGAGGCCAAGGTGGCGCTGTTGCAGCAGATTGATGCCTATGCCCGGGCCAAGGACCCGTCGGTGGTGCAGGTCTCGGCCTCGCTGTCGGGCGAATGGCAAGCGGTCCGGATCCTGCGCGGCGACGGCAGCCATTCCGCCGATGTCCGGCCGCTGGTGCGGCTGAACGTCTCCGTGGTCTGCGAGAAGGACGGCGTGCGGGAAACCGGCAGTTTCGGGGTCGGCGGCCGGTCCGCCTACACCCCGTTCGTCGCCGAGGCGTCCTGGAAGGAGGCCGTGGACGAGGCGATCAAACAGGCCCAGTTGAAACTGATCGCCGAGCCCAGCCCGGCAGGGGAAATGACCGTGGTGCTGGGCCCGGGTTGGCCCGGCATTCTGCTGCATGAGGCGATCGGCCACGGCCTGGAAGGCGATTTCAACCGCAAGAAGACCTCGGCTTTCGCCGGGCTGCTGGGCCAGCGCATCGCGTCCCCGGGGGTCACCGTGGTCGATGACGGCACCATCGCCGACCGGCGCGGCTCGATCACCGTCGATGACGAGGGCACGCC
>CAYNRD010000500.1:0-2295 GCA_964399515.1 uncultured Mycobacteriaceae bacterium
CGCCGGGCACCGGCGACGTGCAGATGACCCTGTGCCAGAACACCGAGGTGGCGGGGGCGGTCGTCGTGTCCACGCCCCAGGACATCGCCCTGATCGACCCGCCCAAGGGCATCGACATGTTCAAGAAGATGAACACGCCGATCCTGGGCATCGTCGAGAACATGGCGGCGTTCATCTGCGACACTTGCGGCAAGGTCCATCACCCCTTCGGCCATGGCGGCGCCCGGGCCGAGGCGGAGAAGCTGGGCGTGCCGTTCCTGGGGGAGGTGCCCTTGGACCTGGACATCCGCATCGCCGGCGATGGCGGGGCGCCGATCGTGGCGCTGAAGCCGGAAAGCCCCCAGGCCCGCGCCTTCCTGGCCCTGGCCGACGCCCTGATCGACCAGCAGGTGGTGCCGTGACCGCCCCGGCCGCGGACCTGGCCGCCCCCCGCTTCCCGCCGCTGTACCGGGGGGAGGCGGTACCGGCCCGCACCGACCCGCTGGACAAGGCCCTGGCCGGCGTCGCGTTGGGGGTCGAGCCCGGGCGGCTGATCTGGTCCCAGGACGTGACGGTGGCCCGGGCAGCGGTGGTGCTGGCGCCGGAGATGCCGCTGGCCCGCGCCATGGGGGCCGTGCTGGCGGCGGAGCTGGGCCTGGCCGACGCGATCGGTGCCTTGGCGCCGCCGGAGGTGGCGGTGCATTTCCGCTGGCCGGACCGGTTGACGGTCAACGCCGCCGCCTGCGGGACCGTGCGGGCGGCGGCCAGCACCCGCGACCCCGACACCGAGCCCGACTGGCTGATCGTGGACATCGCGGTGCCGATGCTGCCCACCGCCACCGACCCGGGAGCCCGGCCGGACCAGACCACCCTGGCCGATGAGGGCTGCGTGGACATCACCGCCCCCATCCTGATCGAAAGCTGGTCCAAACACATGCTGGTGTGGATCAACACCTTCATCGAGGACGGCATGGCGCCGGTGCATCGGGCCTGGAACGCCAAATGCGACGTGTTGGGGGAGGCGGTGACCTATCCCCGCCCCGGCACCTTCCTGGGCCTGGACGAGCTGGGCGGCATGCTGCTGCGCGATGGCGAGGACCGCACCGACCTGATCCCCCTGACCCGGATGCTGGAGGCAGGATGGCCAAGCTCGCCCGCGTGATCCGCCTGGACGAAAGCGACGAGAACGTGTTCGCCCCGGCGGCCGAGCCCGGGGAATGGGCAATCTCCGGCGGCTTCGCGTTCTCGGACATCACCCAGGACCAGCTCACCGGCAAGACCCGCCAGGCCTTCGCCAATGGCTGGCTGGGCCTGGACAGTTTCGGCCGCGCCACCCTGGTGGCGGTCACCCCGGTGACCGAGCCGGAACTGGCGGTCCTGGCGAAGGACCTGGCCCGGCACTTCGTCGATCGCTACGGCGCCCCCTCGGTGGACGCCGCCTTGCCCGTCGCCGAGGAGGAACTGCGCCACATGGCGGAGCTGTGCGACGAGCAGGAGCCCAACACCCTGATCGCCATCGAACGCACCCTGGAAGAGGTCGGCGTGCGTGAACGCTACCGCCCGCTCAAACCCCAGGACGCCAGCCTGGACGCCTTCGCCGTCCACGCCGGCCCGCCGCCGGGCGGGGGATAAGGGCGGCCCCGGTCGGTCAGGGCAGTTGGGTGATCAGGGTCTGGCTGTCGGAGACGGTGCCGAACACGCCGCCCTGCATCTTGACCATCTTGATCGCGGCGTCGTGGTTGCCCTTGTCGGTGGCGCCGCAGCAATCCTCCAGGATCAGGCATTCGAAGCCGCGGTCGTTGGCCTCCCGCATGGTGGTGTGCACGCAGACATCGGTGGTGATGCCGGTCAGCACGATGTTCTCGATGCCGCGGGTGCGCAGCAGCAGCTCCAAATCGGTGGCGCAGAAGCTGCCCTTGCCCGGCTTGTCGATGATCGGCTCCTCGGCCCGGGGTGCCAGCTCCTCAATGATGTCCCAGCCGGGCTCGCCGCGCACCAGGATCCGGCCGCACGGCCCGGGGTCGCCGATACCGGCGCCCACCTGGCGGGACCGCCAGCGCTTGTTGGCGGGCAGGTCGGCCAGGTCCGGCCGGTGCCCCTCCCGCGTGTGCAGGATGTGGTAGCCCTTGTCCCGCATCGCACCCAGCACCGCCTTGATCGGCTCGACCGGCGCCCGGGTCAGGCTGAGGTCATAGCCCATGGTGTCCACATAGCCGCCGATGCCGCAAAAATCGGTCTGCATGTCGATCACGATCAGGGCGGTGTTCTGGGGCCGGAGGTCGCCGTTATAGGGCCAGCTGTAGGGATCGGCGTCGA
>CAYNRD010000501.1:0-2287 GCA_964399515.1 uncultured Mycobacteriaceae bacterium
CCTCCAGGGCCGCGCCGTGGCCGCGCAGGCGCGCAGCGGCGTGGGTGCGGCTGTCCTGGATGGTGGCGGTGATCTCGCCCAGCAGCACGTCCAGCCCGGCCCCCCGATCCTTCAGCACCTTGCGGCCCAGCAGGTCGATGGCCTGGATGCCGTTGGTGCCCTCATGGATCGGGTTCAGGCGGTTGTCCCGGTAGAACTGCTCGACCGGAAAGTCCCGGGTGTAGCCATAGCCGCCATGGATCTGGATGGCGTGCGAGTTCGCCTCCAGGCAGTGCTCGGCCGGCCAGGCCTTGACCAGCGGCGTCAACAGATCCAGCAGGCGGGTCGCCCGCACCCGCAGGCCCGGGTCCGGTGCGTGTTTCTCCACATCGACCAGCTTGGCGGCGTACAGGGCCAGGTTGTACGCCCCTTCGACCACCGCCTTCTGGGCCAGCAGCATGCGCCGGACATCGGCGTGCTGGATGATCGGCACCGGCGCCGTGCCCGGCCCCTTCTGGTCCGGGTGGCGGCCCTGGGGCCGGGCGCGGGCATAGGCCAGGCTGTGCAGATAGCCCGTGTAGCCCAGCATCACCGCCCCCAGGCCAACGCCGATGCGGGCCTCGTTCATCATGGTGAACATGTAGTCCAGGCCGCGGTTGGCCTCCCCGACCAGATAGCCCCGGCACAGCCCCCGCTCGCCGAAGTTCAGCACCGTGGAGGTGGTGCCCCGGTAGCCCATCTTGTGCAGCAGCCCGCCCAGCGTGACGTCGTTACGCACCCCCAACGTGCCATCCGCATCGACCAGATGCTTGGGCACGATGAACAGGGAGATGCCCTTGACGCCCTGGGGCGCGCCCGCGATCCGGGCCAGCACCAGATGCACGATGGTCTCGCTCAACCCGTGGTCGCCGGCGGAAATCCACATCTTGGTGCCGGTGATCCAATAATGGTCGGCACCTTCGGCTGGGGTTGCCTTGGTGCGGATATCGGCCAGGGATGACCCCGCCTGCGGTTCGGACAGCGCCATCGTGCCAAAAAACCGGCCGTCCAGCATCGGCGGCAGAAAGCGGCGCTGCTGGTCCGGGCTGGCATGGGCGCGCAGCAGGTTGGAGGCCGCGATGGTCAGGAACGGGTAGGCGGCGGTCGAGACGTTGGCGGCGTGGAACAGGGAAAAACACGCCTGGGCGATCAGGGTCGGCAGGCCCAGCCCGCCGATCTCCGGGTCGTGGCCGGCGGCGGGAAATCCGGCTTCGGCGAACGCGTCCAGGGCTTGTTTGACCTCGGGAATGATTTCGACCCGGCCATCGACCAGTCGGGGTTCGGCCAGATCGGCGGCTCGGTTGTGGGGGGCGAACCGCGTTTCGGCCAGGCTTTGGGCAGTATCCAGCATCTGCTCATACACCGCCTGGCCCTGGCCGGCGAACCGGTCCAGCGCCAACAGGTCGTCCAGGCCGATCACCTCATACAGGTGGAAGGCCAAGTCCCGTCGGCACACCAGGGTGCTGGCGCCGGCCACGGTCAGGCTGCCGCTTGGGCCAGGCCCAAATCCCGGAACGTGCCGCCCCGGCCGGCCAGGCGTACCAACAGCGGTGCCGGCGCCCAGCGCGGCCCGAACCGGGCCTCAAAGCCGGTGATATCGGCCAGAACCTTGTCCAGGCCGGTCAGATCGGCCTGGAACATCGGCCCCGACCGCCAGGCCGGAAAGCCGTAGCCGTTCACATAGATCACGTCGATGTCCGACGCGCGCAGGGCCATGCCCTCCTCCAGGATGCGGGCCCCCTCATTGGCCAGGGCCCAGATCAGCCGTTTGAAGACCTCATCATCGGGGATGGTGCGTTGGGGGACCCCCTTGTCCCGTGCGACGGCTTGGATGATCGCCGCCACCTCGGGGTCGGGCTGGGGCGTGCGGCTGCCCCGCCCATACCGGTAGAAGCCACGGCCGGTCTTCTGGCCGAACCAGCCCTTTTCGCACAGCCGGTCCGGGATCGCCGAATAGCGCTCATGGAGGGGCAGATCCCCGTTCTGGCGTTTTCTGATCTCCCAACCGATGTCCAACCCGGCCAGGTCGCTCATCTGGAACGGCCCCATGGCCAGCCCCCAGCCGGTCATCACCCGGTCCACCTGCTCTGGCGTCGCCCCTTCCTCCAGCAGGAAGTCCGCCTCCCGTGTGTATTTGTTGATCATGCGGTTGCCGACGAAGCCGTCGCAATTGCCAACCAGCACCGGGATTTTCTTCAGCGCCTTGCCCAGTTTCATGGACGTGGCGATGACCTCGGGCGCCGTTTCGCGCCCGCGCACCAGCTCCAGC
>CAYNRD010000502.1:0-2286 GCA_964399515.1 uncultured Mycobacteriaceae bacterium
ACGGCGGAGTTGGTCGGCGCCGGTAAACGCGCCCTTTTCATGGCCGAACAGTTCCGATTCCAGCAGGTTTTCCGGGATCGCCGCGCAGTTGACCGCCACGAACACTTTATCCTTGCGCTTGGACTTGCGGTGGATGAAGCGCGACATCAGCTCCTTGCCGGTGCCGCTGGGGCCGGTGACCAGGATGGTCGCGTCCGAGGGCGCCACCTGTTCGGCCAGTTTCAGCACCCGACCCATCGCCGGGTCGCGGCTGACGATGGTGTTGCTTTCCTCGACGATCGCTTCCAGCACCGCCGCGATCAGCTCGGCGTCCGGCGGCATGGGCAGGTATTCCTTGGCGCCCGCGCGGATGGCGCGCACCGCCGCCTGGGCATCGGTCGCCACTCCGCAGGCGACCACCGGCAGGCTGATCCGTTCCTGTTCCAGGGACTGGACCATTTCCTGGATGTCCAGCGTCACGTCGATCAGCACCAGATCGGCGCCGCGGCCCCCGCGCAGCGCCGCCATCGCGCCATCGATCGTATCGATGTTGGCGACCTTGGCACCCCGTTTCATGGCGATTTGGCTGGCTGCGGCGATGTGGCCGTTCAGCGAGCCAACGATCAACAAACGCATCGGTCCTGTCCTTGACTGTGTCCCGTTCCCTGGGCCGGCCCCGGCGATCAGCTGCGGTCGGACTTGATGATCTCGGTCATGGTGACGCCCAGGCGATCCTCGACCACCACCACCTCGCCGCGGGCGACCAGCCGGTTGTTGACGTAGATGTCGATGGCCTCGCCCACCTTTCGGTCCAGTTCCACGACCGCACCCCGGCCCAGTTTCAACAGCTGGTTGACCTGCATGTTGGTCTTGCCCAGCACGGCCGAAATCTGCACCGGGATGTCATAGATCGCTTCAAGGTCCTTGGCGCCGTGGCTCTGGCCGCCGCCCTCGTCGCCATCCATTTGCATTTCCAGGTCGTCGAGATCCAGATTGTCCGTGCTCATGATCGGGTACTCCGTGCTCGGGCGCGCAAGACGGCGCCGGGATGGGCGGGGGCCGGGCGATGGGTCATGGGCCGGCGGCGGGGTCCTTGGCGGGTTCGGCCGGCGCTTCCAGCACCACCTCGCCCGCGTGGCGCTCGATCACCTGGTCGATCTGGCCCCAGATCTCGCCCAGGCGCCGTTCGGCGCCGCCATCGCCCCACAGGACCCGGCAATCGGACGGGCCCAGGGCCGGGTCGGGGGTGATGGTGACGTGGTCCGCCATGCCATTGGCGGCCAGCACGGGTTCCAGGCGTTCGGTGATCGGGCCGGCGGTGTCGGGCGCCAGGGTGATGGTCACCCGCGGCTCCTCCGACAGGTCCTCGATCAGGGACAGGATCACCCGTTCCACCTCTTCCAAGCCGTAGCGGTCGATCACCGTGGGCAAAAGCTTGCGGGCGATGGCGGCCGAAATCTGGATGGTGGCCCGGCCCAGGGTGGACTGGAACGCCGTGTGGCGGTCGATCATGCCCTTGACCTGGCCGGTGATCAGCTCGGTCGACTGGGCGATTTGCGCTTCGATCGCGGTCAGGGCGGCCTTCTTGCCCGCGGCCTCGCCCTCGGCGAAGGCGGCGGCCTTGGCCTCTTGCAGCTGCTGTTCGGTGAAGGTCGGCGGCGGCGGCGGTTTCTTGGCCTGGGCCTCCTTCTGCTGTTTCGCCTCCTCGGCCTTCTTGCGCGCCTGCTCCTTTTCGAACGCGTAGGGGTCCTCGTCGAAGGACAGGTCGAAAACGAAGGGGCGGGTGGACATGGCGGCTCTGGCGGTTGGGGATCAATGCGTCATGGGCTGTCAGTAGACCAACTCGTCGTCGCCCTTGCCCTCGGAAATGACGATCTCGCCCTTGGCGGCCAGGTCCTTGGTGGTCTGCACCATCAGCATCTGGGCTTCGTCGACATCCTTCAGGCGCACCGGGCCCATGGCCCCCATCTCGTCGCGCAGGATCTTGCCGGCCCGCTCGGACATGTTGGAGAAGAACATGTCGCGCAAGCTTTCCGACGCGCCCTTCAGGGCGACGGCCAGCTTGTCCTTGTCGACGGTGCGCAACAGGGTTTGGATCGCGGTCGGGTCCAACTGGCCCAGATCCTCGAAGGTGAACATCAACGCCTTGATCCGCTCGGCCGAATCCCGGTTCCGCTCTTCCAAGGCGGCCAGGAACTTGTTTTCCGTCTGGCGGTCCAGGTTGTTGAAGATGTCGGCCATCATCTCGTGGGCATCCCGGCGGTTGGTGCGCGCCAGGTTGGACATGAACTCGGTCCGCAGGGTCCG
>CAYNRD010000503.1:0-2281 GCA_964399515.1 uncultured Mycobacteriaceae bacterium
GTTGGCGTAGGGGGCCGCGCCGTCGCCGACGTCGATCCAGCCGATGTTCTCGCCCCAGCCCCACCCCTCGAGGTGGCTGGTGCGATAGCTGCGCTCGCCGTCGCCGTCGCCGTTGGCGTCGCGCCAGTTGGTGAAGCCCACGTTCTCGCCCCACGCGGACTTGTGCGTGTCGGCGACGTTGGAGTCGGCCAGGACGATGGGGCCGATCAGCGCCGCCGCGGCGAGCGCGCCCAAGGGCCTGACGTGTCTTGCTGCGTGTCTCATGCTTCGTCTCCGGTTCAGAGCATCTTCGGCCAATAGACGATGTTGTCAAGCGCCGACCCGCCGAACGCCGCGGCCCGGGCGCGGCGGCATCGCGCAACGGCCGCACCCCGTCCACGAGTGAATCGCCTTGGCACGAATGAGGCGTGGGCCCCGCGCCGCGCGCCGGTCCCGAGCGCAACCTACATCCTCATGGGACGACCCCCAAGCCGCGCGTCCGATGATCGCGTAGTTGCGGTCGGTGTCCTTGGCGACGCGCTCATAATCCTGGCCGGTTTCGGCGGCGATGATCCGGTTCAGCCGCTCGCGCATCTTGATGATTTCCCGCGCTTCGATGTCGATATCGGTGGCTCGGCCGCCAACCCCGCCCATCGGCTGGTGCAGCAGAAAGCGGGTGTTGGGCAGGCAATAGCGGTTCTGTTTTTCCGCGCCCAGGAAGATGTGAGCACCCGCCGACGCCACCCAGCCGGTGCCGACCACCTTCACCGGCGAGGACACGAAGGCCAGCATGTCGTGGATGGTGTCGCCCGATTCCACATGGCCGCCGGGGGAGTTGATCACCACCCGGATCGGATCGTCGCCGTCCTGGTCCAGCGCCAGCAACTGCGCGGTCACCCGTTCGGCGACCTTCATGTTGATCTCCCCGAAGATCAGCACGGTACGGCTTTCAAACAGCTTCTTGGCGATGTCCGGACCGCCCTTGTCATCCTTCTTGTCGGCGTCCTTGTCCTTCTCGTCGGACTCGTCATCATTGCGGAAGCGGGGCAGCGCGTCGGCGGTGTTCATGCAAGCGTGATCCTGAAAAGCGGCGAACGAAGAGCTATCTATCTGAGGGCGGCCCGTTACCGGGGCTAGGCCCAGCACTAGACGGAACCACGCCCCGATGCAACGAGAGTGGGAGAGACGGCGATGTTCGGTATCGGTAAGAAATCATCCGCCCAGGCGGGCTCCGGGCAGCGGTTCGCGGTCGAGAAGACCGACGCGGAATGGCGGCGCCAGCTGACACCGGAACAGTTCCACGTCACCCGCCAGGAGGGGACCGAGCGGGCATTCACCGGCAAGTACCACGACACCAAGACCAAGGGCACCTACGCCTGCGTGTGCTGCGGCCATCCGCTGTTCTCGTCCGAGACCAAGTACGATTCCGGCACCGGCTGGCCCAGCTTCTTCGCGCCGCTGTCGGAAACCGCGGTCGGCACCAAGACCGACACCAAACTGTGGATGGCCCGGACCGAGGTGCACTGCGCCAATTGCGGCGCCCATCTGGGCCATGTCTTCCCCGACGGGCCGCAGCCGACCGGCCAGCGCTATTGCATGAATTCCGCGTCCCTGGACCTCACGCCGGCGGACGGCCAGGACTGATGGTTTTTTGGGCAGTTGCCCATATATTGGGCGTCCGGCCATGGTTCGGGCCAGGCCGATGGCGGCCGATGGGCGCCGGTGGCGTGGCCCGTCCCTTGCTATGTTCCGGTTGTCTTTCACATGCCCCAACCCCTGGAGTCCCCATGGTTCGAGACCTGACCACCGTGGCCGCCGCCGGGCTGATCGCCGCGGCCGCCGCCCCTGCCCATGCCGACACCCTGCGCCTGGTCTATGCCACCGACTGGCTGGCCCAGGCCGAACATGGCGGGATGTACCAGGCCGTCGCCATGGGCCTGTATGACAAGTACGGGCTGGACGTGGACATCCGCATGGGCGGCCCCCAGGTGGACAACCAGCAATTGGTGGCCGCCCGGGCGGTGGACATCGCCACCGGCACCAACGGCTTCTTCGCCCTGAACCTGGCCAACAACGACGCCGATGTGCTGGCGGTGATGTCCATGTTCCAGAAGGATCCCCAGATCCTGATGACCCATCCCCGGGACGACATCAATTCGATCGCGGACATGGCGGGCCAGCCGGTGCTGCTGGCGGGCTCCTCGGTGTCCACGTTCTGGGTCTGGTTGAAGGCCACCTACGGCTTCGACGACGCCCAGGTGCGGCCCTACACCTTCAACATGGCGCCCTGGCTGGCCCAGGC
>CAYNRD010000504.1:0-2279 GCA_964399515.1 uncultured Mycobacteriaceae bacterium
GCCGGGGCTGATGTCGCTGGTGGAGAACGGCGTCACCGGCCTGGTCGTGCCGCTTTGGGCCGGGGTGGCCGGGCATGCCCGCACCGCCGGCGTCCAGGCGGATGACGCCCAGCTGCGCTCGGGGGTGTTGGATTTGGTCCGGGGCCTGACCGACCTGCGGGCCTATGGCACCGCTGGCCCGGTCGCCGACCGGGCCCTGGCCCGCGCCCGGGACCGGCATGGGCGCCGCGGGGCGATCGCGCTGGGCACCCGGGGGCTGACCGCGCTGCAAGGGCTGGGCGGCAATCTGGCCGTGCTGGCGACCGCCCTGGCCGGGGTTTGGCTGGCCTCGGCCCCGGGCGGGCCGGAGCCGATCTGGATCGTGGTGGCGGCCTTCGCCGTGCTGGCCGCGTCGGAGGCCATGGCGCCGCTGCCGGCGGCCTTTGCCAGCCTGGGCCGCACGGCGGAGGCGGCCCGGCGGCTGACCGAGCTGGCCAACCTGCCGCCCTTGGTCCGCTTCCCCGATCAGGGGCCGGAGCCGTCCGGCGCCGATCTTGAGATCCGGTCGGTGCGCTTCCGGCATCCGGACCAAGCCCGGCTGGCCCTGGACGGCGTGTCCCTGACCGTGCCGGCCGGCACCCGCCTGGGCGTGGTCGGCGCCAGCGGGGCCGGCAAGTCCAGCCTGGCGGCCTTGCTGGCCCGGGTCTACGACCCCGACGCGGGCGAGATCCGCCTGGGCGGCGTGCCGCTGCCGGCCCTGCGCGAGGACAGCCTGCGCCGCCACGTCGGCGTGCTGATCCAGGCCAATGACCTGTTCAACACCAGCCTGCGTGACAACCTGACCCTGGCCGCCCCTGGTGCGGACGACGCGGCGCTGACCGCCGCCCTGGCGGCGGTCGGCCTGGAGGAGATGCTGGCGGCCCTGCCAGGCGGCCTCGATACGGTGCTGGGCGACCATGGCGTCACGGTTTCCGGCGGCCAGGCGCGCCGTGTGGCGATCGCCCGGCTGCTGCTGCGCCGGCCGCCGGTGGCGATCCTGGATGAACCGCTCGAAGGTTTGGACATCGCCACCGAGGCCCGGGTGATGGCGGCCCTGACCGAAGGCTTGGCGGGATCGACCCTGGTGGTGATCAGCCACCGCCTGGCCCCGCTCCGGGCCGTTGACCACATCGTGATGCTGGACCAAGGCCAAGTGCGCGAACAGGGCCGGTTCGAGGAGCTGAGCCGGGCGGGCGGCGCGTTTTCCGGCCTGCTCTCCCGCGAGCATCCGGCCCAGGCCTAGCCTCCGGCCCGGTCGCGGGGCCGTGATCTGGCCATCATCCCCGCCTATCCAACCCGTCTGAATTGGAGAGCCGCGATGACCATGATCCGCCGTACCGCTGTGACCCTGGCGTGTATTGTAACAGTGTTGTCATGGGCGACACTGGCAACCGCTCAAAATAACCCCGGTGTGAACCAAGATTTCGAAGCATGGTGGCAAGAGTTCACGAAGGAATTGTCGGACCATTTTCAAAAGACCGTGCCCCCGATCCTGGATGAGGCGCTGGAGGCGCTGCCGCCCTATGGCTTGCCCCGGTTCGATGACCAGGGAAACATCATCATACCCCGGCGAGACCCCCGCCCCGCCGCGCCAAACCTGGATCCGGGCGAGGCGATCTGAGCGGCGAGGCCCCGGCGCGGACCCCGACATACAGCGCGCAAAATGCGCTTTTTTCCCACCCTGCCGCCAAGGTCGTAAGCGGTAATAGTGTGTGGGTTCTTCTCCACATCCCTTCCGAAAATTTGTTGCAAATCCATCACACGGGTCCGGTTCTTCCATAAAGTCGGGTCGCGGCGCCGTGATGTTGCTTGCGTTCAACCGCACCGGTGATGCGTATTTGTTAACGAGAGGCGGAATTGTGGTGATTCTGGAGCAGGTCAGTGGTCCCTCGCGGGCGGTGATCACGTTTCGGGGCCAGCGCGTGATCGTCCGACAAAACTCCGGTTTGCGCCGCCCAGAAAAAAGAGCGGCTCCGGAACCCATCCTTCGGGGTGATGAGCCGTCCTTCGGGGCACCAATAAACTGAGTTGTGGAAATAGGCAGGAATGAAAATGACAGAGCGCGGAACGATCTATGCCCGCTTTGGGGGCTCGGCGGCGGCGGTGGCGTTGTTGGCCGCCGCACCCATGCACGCGAATGCGGCCGATGACGTCCAAGCCCAGATCGACGCCCTTTCGGCGGAGATCGAGGCGCTGAAAGGGGCCGACCTGGTGACCGCCGGCGATCGCGCCGGCACGTTCAAGGTCCCGGGCACCAACAC
>CAYNRD010000505.1:0-2277 GCA_964399515.1 uncultured Mycobacteriaceae bacterium
GACCACCGCCGCGGCGCCCGCCGCGACCGCCGTCTCCAGCCCGTCGGCGAACGGCCGTCCGCCCCACGTGCCGCAGGAGAAATCCACATACACGAAAGGCTTGCGCTCGGCCGTGTACCCGCCGATCGACACGCCCACATTGCCGCCGTCCCCCGCGGCCATAGAGCGGCCCGGCACCAGCAGCGCCAAGGCCCCGAACGCGCAATCGACCATGCGAAAGCCGGTCAGCGCCCGGGCGGCGCAGGCGCCCGGATGCACCACATTGGCGACGGTCCCCTCCGGTGCCGTAACCTCGATCGCCCGGAACACGCCGTCATTGTTCGGGATGTCGCCGGGCAGCACGGTCTTCAGGGCGGTGAAGCAGGCCGCCCGGGTCACCGACAGAGTGGCGTTGATGGCACCGCGCACCTGGGGGCTGGTGCCGGCCCAATCGAAGCCGATCCGATCGCCGGATTTGGTGACCGTCACATGCAGGCGGATCGGTTGGCCGAAATCGACCCCGTCATCATCGATCCAATCCTCGAAACTGGTCTGGCCATCGGGCAGGGCGGCGATGGCGGAGCGGGTCAACCGTTCGGTATAGTGGGTCACCTCGGCCATGTAGCGTTGGCTGGCATCCGCCCCGTGCTGGCCGATCAGATCCCGCAATTGGCGGGCGGCCACTGCGCACGCGGCCATCTGGGCACGCACATCCCCGAACAATTGGGTCGGTACCCGCACATTGCGCTCGATGATCTGCCACAGGGTGGTGTTGGGCACCCCCCGCTCGGACAGTTTCAGGGGCGGGATGCGCAGGCCTTCCTGGTAGATCTCGGTCGAATCGGCGGCGTTGGAGCCGGGCACCCGGCCGCCGACATCGCTTTGGTGGGCGGTGGTGCTGGCGAACGCCACCCGCCGACCGTCCAGGAAGATCGGCGTGAACAGGAAGATGTCCGGCAGGTGCATGCCGCCTTCGAACGGATCGTTCAGGACAAAGACATCGCCGTCATGGATGTCGCCCTCGAACTTGGCGATCACCGCCGCCAGCGCGGTTTCCACCGCCCCCAAATGCATGGCGACGGTCAAGCCTTGGGCGATCACCCGGCCCTCGCCGTCACACAGCGAGGTCGAGAAATCCATGTTGTCGCGCAGGATGCCGGAATAGGTGGTTCGGCACAGGGTCACCGCCATCTCATCGGCGATGGCGAAGATCGCATTCTTGAACAATTCGAAGGCGATCGGATCCTCGACGGTGCTCACGGAATCGGGCCCTTTCGGACGATTGGGGATTTGGGGCGGGAGCGGATCAGGCGGCGATTTCGACCGGCGGATGGCCGACGATGCGCTGATAGGTCTCGGGGTCGGTGGCGCCTTCGGTGCCGAACAACAGCACCCGGCTGGTGTCGGTCAAGCCCAACGCCGCCCGGGCGGCGCCGTTCTGGCTGACCGCCATCAGGGCGGCAAGGCCGGCGACGGCACTTTCCCCGGCGGTGATCGGGGCGGTCCGGGTGTCTCCCGCCGCCAGCAGGCGCATGCCGTCCTCGGCGTGGCGGTCTTCCACCGCCACCGCCGCGTCGGCGCCGGTCTCCAGCACCGACCACGCCAAGGTTGACACCTCCCCACAGGCCAGCCCGGCCATCAGGGTGTCGATGTCGCCGCTGATCGTCACCGGCGCCTTGGCCTCGATGCTGCGGTAAAAGCACGGCGCCCGGCTGGGGTCGGCCAGGATGATCCGGGGCCGGTCCGCACCCCACCGGTGCCAGGCCCGGGCACACACCGCCGCGGCCATGCCGCCCACGCCGGTTTGCAGGAAAATGTGGCTGGGCGGCGTGGCCTCGGGCCATTGGTCGAACGCCTCATCGGCCATGACCGTGTAGCCATGCATGACATCACGCGGCACGGTCATGTAACCGGGATAGGAGGTGTCGGAAATCACCTGCCAGCCTTCCCGCTCGGCGATCGCGGCGGTTTCTTTGACGCAATCGTCGTAATTGCCGGCGGTGCGCCGCACCTCGGCCCCATAGCCCTCGATGGCGCGGCGGCGCCCTTCGCTGACCGTCGCGTGGATGAAGATCACCGCCCGGCACCCGCACAGGCCCGCCCCCCAGGCCACCGCCCGGCCGTGATTGCCGTCGGTGGCGCAGGTCACGGTCAGATCCGCCACCTCCTTGGCATAGCGGCCGGCGATGATCGCGTCCGCGCCCACCGGCACGCCGATCCGGCTGGCCCGCCGGTCGGCCAAGAACCCCACCACCGCATAGGCGCCGCCCAGGGCCTTGAAGCTCTTCAGGATGAAAC
>CAYNRD010000506.1:0-2258 GCA_964399515.1 uncultured Mycobacteriaceae bacterium
GGGTGCGCCTGGGCCGGTTCGAGGACCGGTTCTTGGCGGGGCCGCCGGAGTTGGTGACCACATCCATGATGGTGCACCTGCGCTTCTTCTCCATCGTCACGCCCGACGGCGCCCTGGCGCCCTATTTCGTGGTGGTGCTGAACACCGAACCCCGGGATGGCGGGGCCACCGCCGTCGCCGGGAATGAGCGGGTGCTGCGCGCCCGGCTGTCCGACGCCCGATTCTTCTGGGACCAGGACCGGGCCAAGCCGCTTGACGCGCGCCTGGACGCGTTGGAGGCGATCACCTTTCACGCCAAGCTGGGCTCGCTCAGGGCCAAGGTCGCCCGGATGGAGGCCCTGGCCGTGGCGCTCTGCGCCCACATCCCCGGCGCCGATGAGGCGGCGGTGCGCCAGGCCGCCCGCCTGGCCAAGGCCGACCTGACCACCGGCATGGTCGGCGAATTCCCGGAACTGCAAGGGATCATGGGCCGCTACTACGCCGAACAGTGCGGTGCCGCGCCGGCGGTCGCCCAGGCGGTGGCCCAGCATTACCGCCCCCTGGGCCCGTCCGACGCTTGCCCGTCCGACCCGGTGGCGGTGGCGGTGGCCCTGGCCGACAAGTTGGACACGCTGGTGGGCTTTTTCGGCATCGGCGAAAAGCCGACCGGCAGCCGCGATCCATTCGCCTTGCGCCGGGCGGCCCTGGGCATCATTCGCCTGATCACCGAAAATGGCCTGCGCCTGGGCCTGTCCCAGGCGGTCGCCCAGGCGATCGCCGGCTACCAGGGAGCGGTGCTGCACAGTGACGGCTTCGCGCCCGAAGCCCAGGTGATCGATGAGTTGCGCGGCTTTTTCGGCGACCGGCTGAAGGTGGTGCTGAAGGACCGGGGCGTGCGCCATGACCTGATCGACGCCGTCTTCGCCCTGGAAGGGGAGGACGACTTGGTCCGCATTCTGGCCCGGGTCGAGGCCTTGGCCGCCCTGTTGGCGACCGAGGACGGCGGCAACCTGCTGGCCGGCTACCGCCGAGCCGGCAACATCCTGCGCATCGAGGCCAAGAAGGATGGGGTGGACGGGTTCGGCGCGGTCGAGGCCGGCTTGCTGGCCGAGGCCGCCGAACAGGGCCTGCATGGCGACCTGCAACGGGTCACGGCGGCGGTGGATCCGCTGGTCGCCGGGGAGGCGTTCTCCGCCGCCATGGCGGAACTGGCCCGCCTGCGGCCCGCGATCGACCGGTTTTTCGACGACGTGGTGGTCAACGCCGCCGATCCCGCCCTGCGCCGCAATCGCCTGGCCATGCTGGCCGCGATCACCGGCGCCATGGACGCCATCGCCGATTTTGGGCGGGTGGAGGGGTAGGCGGCCGCGGCCCCGGTAATGCCGCAATGCCGAACGGACGGTTGGCCTGACTGTCACAGGGGTGTAAGAAAGCGCCCCTCACTGGCCCCCGGGGGATGGCACATCCATCCTGGGACGGCCGCGGACGGAACAGACAGGTCGGAACCGGGATGACCACATCCGTGACAACGAAATGGGTCTATGGCTTTGGCGGCGGCACCGCCGACGGCACCACAGAGATGCGCAATCTCTTGGGCGGCAAGGGCGCCAACCTGGCCGAGATGAGCCGCCTGGGCTTGCCGGTGCCGCCGGGGTTCACCATCACCACCGATGTCTGCACCTATTATTACGACAACGGCCAAACCTATCCGGACACGTTGACCGCCGATGTGGCGGCGGCCTTGACGGCCGTGGAGGCCGCGGTCGGCAAACGGTTTGGCGATCCGGACAACCCGCTGCTGGTCTCGGTCCGGTCGGGCGCCCGCGCGTCCATGCCCGGTATGATGGACACGGTGCTGAACCTGGGCCTGAACGACATCACCGTGGCCGGCCTGGCCAAGAAAACCGGCGATGCCCGCTTCGCCTATGACAGCTATCGGCGCTTTATCCAGATGTATGGCGACGTGGTCATGGGGGTGGAGCATTACCTGTTCGAGGACGCGCTGGATCAGGCCAAGCGGGATTCGGGCCACACCCTGGACACCGACCTGACCGCCGAAGACCTGCGGTTGCTGGCCGAGACCTACAAGCGCATCGTGTCCGAAGAGTTGGGCCAGGCCTTCCCCCAGGACCCCAAGGAACAGCTGTGGGGCGCGATAGGGGCCGTGTTCGGCAGTTGGATGAACCAGCGCGCCAAGACCTATCGCCGTCTGCACGGCATCCCGGCCAGCTGGGGGACCGCCGTCAACGTCCAGGCCATGGTGTGCGGCAATATGGGCG
>CAYNRD010000507.1:0-2251 GCA_964399515.1 uncultured Mycobacteriaceae bacterium
ACCTATACTACTTGGCGAAAAATGAGCCACGACTCTGGGGGAATTACCTTGACGGGTTGAAAACGTCCGGCCTGTCCCGTGATCCGTGATCCTCGGTCAGTTTATTTGTTGTCTAAGTAATTAGCGATCGGGCGCCTTCGGCCTGGACCCGGTTGCAGTGTGTTTTGCAAGACCCGCCCGCATGTAACGGATCCGCGAGCTTTCTGGTCCGCCGGCTTTATGTGGCGTTGCCCATATCGCCTTTAAATAGGTCTGATGCTGATCTGCCCGATATTCGGTCTGATATTTCGGTCAAACCTGAACCCTGGAAAAGCTTTACCGATTGTAAATGATTGACGCGTACTGAGGTGGCGTGCCGCGCACCACCCCGGCGGCACGCCATCACCCTCAATTCCGGGGTCGGGTTTTGTAGAGCGAGGAAATTCCGGGACCGCACACCAGGGTATATGCTGGTCGGCGGGACGGGCCAAATCAGGGCCGCCACATCTTAAGACGATAAAAACACGCCCGCGGGCGAGGAGAGTTGGCCATGCGGATCGGCACGCGCATTTTTCTCGGGTTCTCGGTTGTTCTGGTGTTGCTGGTGCTGGTCGGCGGCGGTGGCCTGGTCGTTCTGAACACGGTCGACCGGGATTTGATGTTGAACGCCGAAGTCTCGGACGTGCTGGACCAGATCGAGTCCGCCCGGGAGGTGCAGTCCCTGTTCGATCAGGAGCGCGACCCGGACCTGCTGGCGGATGCCGCCGATGCGGTCGGCGCGGCCCGCGTACTCAACGACACGGTGATCGCCCGCTCGACCGGGGCGGTCCGCGACCAACTGCTGCTGATCCAGGACGAGCTGGCCACCTATGCCAACGCCCTGTTGAGCTATCGGACAGCCCTGGTGCAGCGGCATGACGCGGTGGATGAGGCGCTGCAAATCGGCAGCAACATCAGCGCCCTGGCCTCGAACGTGGCCCTGGACCAAGCCTTCATCCGGGATGACGCGCTGGACGAGGTCGCCAGCGAGGACGAGGCGTTCCTGGAGGCATCGGCCACCGAATCCCTGGCCGGGCTGCTGCGGGAGGCGGTCGTGGTCCTGGGCCGGGCCGAGACGGAATTCGCCCGCACCGGGTCGCCGGAGGATGCGGCGCGGTTCGCCGGCGCGCTGGAGGATGTACGTCAGGGGCTGATCGTGCTGACCGACGCGGTGATCGACACGGAGTTGGCCGAGCCCGTGGCCGAAATGACCGCCTTGACGGACCGGATCGACGGTGCCTTCGGCCAGCTCACCTCCGCGCTGGAGACGGCGTCCACGGCACGGCAGACCGTGACCACCCAGCGCGCGGATTTCCTGTACACGCTTGAGACCTTCACCGACCAATCCCGCAGCATCATCGACTTGACCGAATCCCGGGTCGAGGAGTTGGCGGTGGGCGCCGTGGTCCGCCAGCGGGCGCAAGTGGCGCTGATGGCGCGCCAGGTCCAGGATTTGGGCCATTCCCTGGAACTGGCGTTGTTGGAACTGACCGCCAATGACGACATGGAGCAGGCCGAACAGGCCCGGGCCCTGATCGCCGATATCCGGGACCGCGCCCTGCAATTGCGCCTGCAGGCCGAAGAACGCCGCGTGAAGGATCTGGCGGCGGTGCTGCGGGCCAGCGTCGCGGCCGTCGACGGTTCGGTGGTCACCATGGGCGAGGCGATCACCACCGCCAACCGGGCAACCGTCGACGCCGAACTGGCTCAAACCGTGCTGCGCGGGACGGTCGGGGAGCTGGACGGCTTGATCCAGGATGTCGTGTGGGGGGCCCGGGACCTGGTGCTGGAGCGGGATTTGGCCGCCGAGGAAGCCCAGGAGCGGGCCAGCCGGGCGGTGGATTTGGCCCGGGCCGGGGATGCGGTCGCCGCCAAGGCCCAGGCGGCGCTGATCGCCCAGTCCCAATACCTGATCAATCCGGCCGAGAACACGGCGCAGATCGACCTGTTCCATTTCACGGTGCGGGAAATCGACGATTTGTTGATCGAAATCCGGGAAGCGCCGGGCTTCGTGGATGAATTTGACAATGTCGGCAACATGGAGGCGGTCACGCCGGCGTTCCGCCAGTTTTTCGAGGACGCCATCGCGGCGGAGGCCGCCGCGCGGGACGCGCTGATCGAAATTTCCGACGCGGTGGTCGGGGTCACCAATGAAGTCCGCACGCTGAGCAATCTGACGGACGAAACCCTGCTGCAGACCAGCCGACTGGCCTTCGTGGTCAGCGGGATCGTG
>CAYNRD010000508.1:0-2250 GCA_964399515.1 uncultured Mycobacteriaceae bacterium
GGCCGGCTCATGATCTACCGCGCGCTGGCCCGGCCCCCGCCCCCCCCCCCCCCTCTCCCCCCCCCCCCCCCCGCCCCGCCGGCGCCGGCGCCGGCCGCCCCGGCCCGCGCGGCCGCCCCGGCCCTGGACGATGCCGTCGCCCACGGGGACACCGTGGTGCCGCTGAACCCGGGCGCCCGGAGCCGGCCCCGGGCCGTCCGGTCCTAACACCCCCGGCCCATGGCGGCGCTGGTGCGCGCGGCCGGGTTTCCGCCGGGCCGGGGGGCAGCGTTCGGGGGGATCGGGCCGGGCTGTGTCCGTCCTCACCGGGTGTCATCAAACCGTAACATGAATGTAGTAATTCCATCGCTGATCGGATGTAGGGTCCGTCGCGCCGTGCCCGCCGGGCATGGTTAAGTTTTGGAGGCGTTGCTTGTGGTCTTGGGTACTACGGATCGGAAATACCAACCCGGCCTGCCCACCCCCCAACGGCTCTCCCCCTTCCACACTACGAATTGGAGCTGTTTGGTCATGAAGAAGGCTCTCGCCCTTGCCGCCGTCTCCGTGGTGGCTTTGACCGGTGCTGCAGAAGCCCGCGAAACCATCACCGTCGTTGGCTCGTCCACCGTGTTCCCGTTTACCTCGGCTGTGACCGAGCGCTTTGCCCAATCCACCGACTTCCCGTCCCCGATCATTGAATCGACCGGCACCGGCGGCGGCATGCGTCTGTTCTGCGCTGGCATCGGCGCCGAGCACCCGGACCTGACCAACGCGTCGCGTCAGATGAAGAAGTCGGAGTTCGAGCTGTGCCAGTCCAACGGCGTCACCTCGGTCACCGAAATGAAGGTCGGCTTCGACGGCATCGTGCTGGCCAATGAGCGGTCCGGCCCGTCCTTCGACATCAAGCGGAAAGAGATCTTCAAGGCCCTGGCCGCCCAGATCCCCGTCGATGGCGAAATCGTCGACAACCCGCACGAGTCCTGGTCGGACATCAACCCGGACTTCCCGGATATCGAAATCGAAGTGTTTGGCCCGCCGCCGACCTCCGGCACCCGGGACGCCTTCGTTGAGCTGGCCATGTTCGAGGGCGCCGAAGGCTTCCCCGAGCTGGCCGCTCTGGAAGAGTCCGATGAGGACGCGTTCGAGCAAATCGCCGGCACCCTGCGCGAAGACGGCCTGTTCATCGAAGCCGGTGAAAACGACAACCTGATCGTTCAGCGCCTGCAGGCCAACCCGAACGCCCTGGGCATCTTCGGATACTCCTTCCTGGAGGAGAACTCCGACACCCTGAAGGGTAAGGTCGTCGAAGGCGTGGCTCCGGAATTCGACGCCATCGCCTCCGGTGAGTACCCGATCGCCCGGTCGCTGTTCGTGTACGTCAAGAACCAGCACATCGGCGTGATCCCGGGCCTGGAGCAGTTCCTGGCCGAGTACACCTCGGACCAAGCGTGGGGCCCGGAAGGCTACCTGGTCGATATCGGCCTGGTGCCGCTGCCGGATGATGCCCGTGCGGAATCCCGCTCGAAGGTTCTGAACCGCGTCGAAGTGGCGTTCTAAGCCACTCAGACCCTCGGTTCTGTCCCTGTCGGACCGGCGGGCCTTCGGGCCCGCCGGCTTCCGGTCGGTTTGCCGGCCCGGCCCCGGTCCCAGGCTGCTCGTCAAAACGCCTGTGGGATTGGCCGGATGACTAAAGGCGCCGCACACCGCGCGCGCCCCAAGCCGCTGGCGTTAGTCCGGCGCATACATTCGGGACATCGCCATGTCGGTCTCGGTCATTGCTGCGGTTCTGCTTCTTCTGACATTCTCGACGTACATGTATGGGCGCAGCCGGGCGCTCACCGCCGCCGGCGGCGTTTACCGCAACCTCCATTCGGTCCCCAGCTATTACGGCGCCTATGTCGCCATCTATACGGGCGTTCCCGCCCTTTTGCTGATGGGGTTCTGGATCTGGCTGGGCCCGATCGTGATCGAGGCCCTGGTGATCTCCGGCCTGCCGCGCGACATCCAGAGATTGCCCGACGCCGAATTGCGGCTGGTGAAGATCGAGCTCGGCCAGCTGGCCGCCGGCAGTGACTTCGCCATCGAAAACCCGCGGCCCTGGCAAATCGCGGCCGCCGAACACCTCAATTCCTTGCGCGGCATCTCGGCCTGGCTGATGACCGCGCTGGTCGCCTCCTTGGCGGTTGGCGCCACGGTGTACTCCCAGCGCCCTATCGCCCCCGATTTTCGGGCGCGGAACCGGGTTGAAAGCAGCCTTAACATCTATCTGAT
>CAYNRD010000509.1:0-2243 GCA_964399515.1 uncultured Mycobacteriaceae bacterium
GGTCGCCTCGGTCGATCAGTCGATCCAGACCAATGAGCTGCTGGAGGTGCTGGGCGAGATCAACGGCAATGACCAGGTCATTCTGGCCGCCGCCCTGATCGGCAACGAGGCCGAGGTGGTCGGCAATACCGGGATCATCGACGGGCCGGGCGACGTGATCGAGTTCACCTATTCGGTGCCTGGCGGCGTGTCGGACCTGCAGCTGACCGTCTTCGACGAGGACGGCAGCGTGGTGCGCTCGGTGGGCGGCACCACGGAGTTTGGCCGGCAGGATTTCGTGTTCGACGGCCTGAACAACCAGGGTGAACCGGTGGATCCGGGCGTGTTCTTCCTGCAGGCCCAGGCCATTGATTCCGCCGGCGCGCCGGTACCAATCGCGATCACGTCGATCGGCCGGATCGACGGTGTCCTGCTGGAGAACGGCGAGGCGCAGTTGGACATCAACGGCGGCATCTTCAACCTCGACGACATTCTGTTCATCCGAGACCAGGAGAGCTCGCAATTCTCGTTCTTCGGATCGCAATGACCCTAGGGCCGCCCCCGGCCTCCGCGTACCGCTTCTTGCCCACGGCCCAAAACGGCTTGCCGCGGGACACATAACCTGAAGACCCAACCCCTCGTGGCCCGGAGCCTGTTCCGGGGCACCTCTTCGGAGGAAGATTAAAAATGGCCATTTTCAGTGCCTTGAACACCGCGGTGTCCGGTTTGAGCGCCCAGTCGGCAGCGATCGGCAACATCTCGGAGAACATCGCCAACGCCTCGACCACCGGCTTCAAGCGGGTCGAGACGTCCTTCACCCACCTGGTGACCGAGTCCAATTCGCGGGTGAACACCCCCGGCACGGTGATCGCGTCGCCGATCTTCACCAACTCCATCCAGGGCGATATCGAAACGTCGGAGGTCGAAACCCATATCGCGATCTCCGGGTCGGGCTATTTCGTGGTCGCGGCGCCAGAGACCGTCGATGCGGACGAGATCTTTTTCGCGTCCGAGGATCTGTTCACCCGGCGGGGTGATTTCGACCTGAATGAGTTCGGCTTCCTGGAGAACGGCTCCGGGTTGTTCCTGCAGGGCCAGGCGGTGATCAACCAGGACACGCTGGAGACCACGGACGTCCTGGCGCCGGTCAACGTCACCACCACCATCGCGGCACCGGTGGTGACCACGGAAATCAACTACAATGCCAACCTGCCGGCCCAGCAGGCGTCGGCCAACACCTTGATCCCGGGCGGCTTCAACAGCGCCTTCGCGTCAACGGTGGTGTTGAACGGCGCACCCGTTCAGCTGGGCGTGATCGGCAGCGTCGGGACCAGCCCGGTCGGCACGGCACCGTCCACGTCAGACTTCCTGGACGGATCGCTGTCGGGTGGTGCCGTGACCATCTTCGACTCCCTGGGCTCACCCACGGACGTGCAGTTCCGGTGGACCCGGGTGGAAAGCAATGTCGGCCCGGACAACCAGGACCGCTGGCAACTGTTCGTGCTGGCCGATGACAATGGCGATACCAATCCGGACAACGATGTGTTCGTGCGCGTGCCCAGCGGTGCCGCCACGCCGAACGGCGCCAACGACGCCTTCGTGTTCGAAAACGGTGTGCTGATCGACCCCAGCGCCTCGGTGACCCTGCCGGCCGGCCTGCCGGTCGGCGGCATCACCCTGGAGGAAGACATCACCATCGATCTGTTGAACCAGGGCGCGCCCGGCCTGACCCAGTTCAACGACGACAGCGGCCTGTCGATCTTCCAGCTGGACCAGAACGGCAGTTCGGCCGGCAACCTGTCCGGCCTGTTCTTCGATGACGACGGCTTTGTGATCGCCACCTTCGACAACGGCGTCGATCTGGCGCTGGCCCAGATCCCGCTGGCGGTGTTCCCGGCCGAAAACCAGCTGGAGCGGGTCGATGGCCAGGCCTTCACCGTGACCCCGGACAGCGGCACTCCGGTGATCCAGCCGCCGGGTGTCAACGGTGCCGGCGACATCAACGGCTCGGCCCTGGAAGGCTCCAACGTCGATATCGCCGAGGAGTTCACCGACCTGATCGTGGCCCAGCGGGTCTATTCCGCCAACGCCCGGATCATCACCACCGCCGACGAATTGCTGGCGGAAACGGTCAACCTGGTTTGATCTTGCCCGCGCGGGCGGCGCCGGGCAGAACAGCCGGCCCGAACCGCGCGATTTTCCGACATACGAGGGCACTTTCGCCGGCCTACCCGGCGGCTTCGGCCGCCAGGGCAAGGCCGGCG
>CAYNRD010000510.1:0-2241 GCA_964399515.1 uncultured Mycobacteriaceae bacterium
GTCGCCGGCCGAAAAGCTGGTGGAACAACGCTTTCTGGACATCATCCGCCAGAAGTTCGAGCGCGCCGGCTTCACCCCGATCGAGACCCCGGCGGTGGAGCGCAAGGAGATCCTGGCCGCCAAGGGCGTGGCCGACAAGGAGATCTACGCCCTGGCCCGCCTGGCGGCGGGCGACGGTGAAGACCCATCGACGGAAATGGCCCTGCATTATGACCTGACCGTGCCCACCGCCCGCTATGTGGCCCAGCATTTCTCCGATTTGACCTTCCCGTTCCGGCGCTACCAGATCCAGAAGGTCTGGCGCGGCGAGCGGCCCCAGGCGTTCCGGTTCCGGGAATTCTACCAGTGTGACATCGACATCATCGGCAATGGCGGACTGAGCCCCTTGGCCGATGCCGAGGTGATCGCGGTGATCGGCACCGTGTTCGAGGCCCTGGACATCGGCGGGTTCCAGATCCGCCTGAACAACCGGAAGCTGCTGTTGGGCCTGCTGGCGGCGGCGGGGGTGGCGGAGCCGGCCCAGCTGGCCGCCCTGCGCATCATCGACGATCTGGAGAAGACCGGCGCCGACCGGGTGGTCGCCCGGCTGGAAGGGGAGGCCGGGTTGGACCGGGCCGCGGCGGCGCGGCTGGTCGAACGGTTGGCTGGCGCGGCAGCACCCGCCGATTTCCAAGGCCTGGCCGACAACGCGCTGCTGGAGGCCGGCATCGACGAGTTGGAAACCCTGGCCGCGGGCTTGCGGGCCTTGGGCATGCCGGGCGACCAGTGGCGGCTGGATGCCGCGATCGCGCGGGGGCTGGACTACTACACCGGCACCGTCTGCGAGACCCAGTTGCTGGACCATCCCGAAGCCGGCAGCGTCTGCTCGGGCGGCCGGTATGAGGATCTGGCCAGCACCTATATCAAGCAGACCTTGCCCGGGGTCGGCGTGTCGATCGGCCTGACAAGGCTGTTGCACAAGCTGTTCGACGCCGGCGTGGTCACACCCGGCCGGGCGACCACCGCCGACATCCTGGTGACGGTGTTGGACCGGGAGTTGCTGACCGAGTGCCTGGAGATCGCGGCCGAGCTGCGCGCCGCCGGCCTGAACACCGAGGTTTTCACCGAGGCCAAGAAGTTCCCGGCCCAGCTGAAATACGCCGACCAGAAGGGCCACCGCCTGGCGGTGATCCTGGGCACGGACGAACAGGCCGCACACCAGGTCAAGGTCAAGAACCTGGTCGGCCAGCATGAGCAGACCGTGGCCCGGCACGACCTGATCGCCCACGCCCGGGCGGTGCTGGGCTGACGGCGGGGACCGCCGCCCAGGGACTTACCCCGAATGGGTGGCGACCAGCTTACGCAAGGCTTCGACCAGGTCCGGCTTGGCGTCGCCCAGGCGGCAGAAGAAATCCAAATCCGCGTCCAGGACCGCCGGCATGGCCCGGTTCAGCACCTCGGCCCCCTTCTCGGTCAGGGCCAGGCGCTTGGCGCGCTTGTCCTCGGGGTGGTGGGCGCGGGCCAACAGGCCGGTTTGCTCCAGGCTGCGGACCACCTGGCTGGTCATCATGGCATCGGTCCGGCAGAACTGGGCCAGGCGGGCCTGGGTCACCACCCGGTCCTTGGCTTCCAGGAACGCCAGGCCGGCCAGCAGGATGAACTGGACATGGGTGATGCCGACCACCTCCAGCGATTGGCGCTGCAACCGCTGCCAGTGGTTGGCGACCTGCCACAACAGGAAGCCGGGGCTATTCTCCGGCCGCAAGGTGTAGGTCAAGGTTTCCCAATCCACGGACGGGCCAGCCGCCCCGTCCAGGGGGCGGAGGCGGCGCTCTGGGCGCTGCTGCGCGGGTTTGATGACACCGGACAAGACGTTTCACTCCCCGGGCAAAAGCTTGCGGCCCGCTCATCGCACCTGGGTGGCGCTGGTCTTTATTGATACTGCCCTGGACCCGGACCGGTGGACCCTGAAATCCAAACGACCTTTTCCCGGCATTTACAATCGTGTGTATCCCCGCCCGTCCCCCATTTCAATCTGGTACGTTCGGGCTTGCGGGTATGTGATGGGCCGTGTCCCGGCCTGGGCCGTGGTTTTAACCACATGTTACCGTCCGCGACCGGTTTCATTATAAATTATTATCGGCGAATGGGTTAGAAGAATTATGGTCTTGCCCGCCGCGATCGGGAACGCCACTGTGCGGCACCGCCCGGGGCGGCCGCCCCCGGGGGCGCCGAGACCGGCTTTGGGCACCAGCCCCAAGA
>CAYNRD010000511.1:0-2238 GCA_964399515.1 uncultured Mycobacteriaceae bacterium
GGCCAAATCGGCGCGCGACCGGGCCACCCAGGCGATCCTGCCCTTGCGCGGCAAGATCCTGAACGCCGCCTCGGCGTCGGCCGAAAAGCTGCTGGCCAACCAGGAATTGCAGGACCTGATGCTGGCGCTGGGCTGCGGCCGAGGCCGGGACTTCGATGCCGACAAGCTGCGCTATGACCGGGTGGTGATCATGACCGATGCCGATGTCGATGGCGCCCACATCGCCAGCCTGTTGATGACCTTCTTCTTCCGGGAAGTGCCGGGCCTGATCCGGGGCGGGCATCTGTACCTGGCCCAGCCGCCGCTCTATCGTCTCCAGGCGGGCGGCCAGTCCGCCTACGCCCGGGACGACCGCCACCGGGATGAGCTGCTGGCGGCCCCGCCGTTCCGGGGCAAGTCGGTCGATATCTCCCGGTTCAAGGGTTTGGGCGAGATGCCGCCCGCCCAATTGCGCGACACCACCATGGACCCCAAGCGCCGCACCCTGTTGAAGGTCGAGATCGAGGATCGAGCCGCCGACGGCGCCGATGGCGGCCCCGGCACGGCCGATCTGGTCGAGCAGTTGATGGGCAAGAAACCCGAACAGCGCCTGCGCTTTATCCAAGACCACGCACCGATGGCGGGTGATTTGGATGTTTAGCGGTCGATCGCCGAGCCAGGGTGTTCAACCCGGCTCCGAAATGAACAACGCGATTACGCCGTCATTGTTGCCATAGCCCCAGGGGATCAGCACCCCGCCCCAATCATTGGCGAACACGTACAGCCGGCCCGATTGGGGGGCGGTCCATTCCGCATGGCCGCCGCCAATCGGGAACACGGTCTCCAGGCGCTTGTCGAAACAGCCCAGCAATTCCAGATAGGGGCGCCCCGGCGCGCGCAGGAAGCGCCGCAGATGCCGGTGGATGGACGTTTCCCGACCCGGGTCCAGCCCGTCCGGCCCGCAGGGCTGGCCGTCGGCCGCGGCCCCCGCGACGCCGTCTTGCCACTCCCCCCGGGCGATCAACCCGTAGCGAGCACCCTTGACGATGTCGGTGGCCAGCATCACCCACGCCCGGTCGGCGGGGATCAGGTACAGCCCGTCGTCATAGTCCGCGGAAATCGGGCTGGCGCATCCGGCCCGCCACCGGCCGGCCGTGCCCAGCCACGGTTGCCAATCCCCGGCCATGGCCGCCCTCAGCCGGGGCTCGGGCGGCCTGGCTTGATCAGGGCCTGGATAGATTTGAAGGCCGGGGCCCGCGCCGTGCGCAGCCATTCAAAACACACCATTTCCGATGTGACGGCGGTCATGCCCGCCTCCCGCGCCCGGGCCAGGGCCAGGGATTTGTCCT
This sequence comes from uncultured Mycobacteriaceae bacterium, assembly GCA_964399515.1. Lineage (GTDB taxonomy): Bacteria > Pseudomonadota > Alphaproteobacteria > DSM-16000 > Inquilinaceae > CAYNRD01. The sequence goes on from CAYNRD010000511.1 coordinate 1,329, forward strand.
CGGCGGCGCGGCTGCCGATCGCGTCGGCGATCAGCCAAACCTGGCCGAAGCGCCGCTCCAGCAGCCCCAACGCCGTTTGCAGCACGCAGACATGGGCCTCCGCGCCCAGGAGAATCAGCTGATCCCGCCCCGTCGCCGACAGCCAGTCCCGGCAGGCCGGCTCATCGCAGGCTGAGAAGTGCTGTTTCTCGACCAGGCCATGGCCGGACGGCAGTGCGGCGGTGACCGCCGCCACCGTGCGCCCCAGCCCCTTGGGGTGCTGTTCGGTGACCAGGGTTGGAATTTCAAGGATTTCAGCCGCTTGCAGCACCAGCCGGGCGCGGTCGACCAGCAGGTCGGCACCTTGGATGGCCGGCATCAGCCGCGCCTGGCAGTCGACGACCAGCAGCGCCGAGCGCTCCCTGTCCAGTCGCAAGGCCGCGGATTCGGGCGCCCGATCGGGTCGTAAAGCAACATTCACTGGCCTGTGGCCCCGGTTTTGTTGACTTCCAAGGCGCCAACCGTACACTCCGCGCCGATTGTGCGCACCCTGTACCATCGGGTTTCTTAGGCATCCTGATCTTCCAACCTCCCGATGGCGGTCGGGTTGGGGCGGCGAAGATTGGGCCATGGGCGGCGTATCCACCCGGCTGCCCCGATGGAATGGGGTGGGCTCATTTCCGGCCATGGGGGTCCATTGGGGCCCGGAGGACCGCCTTGACGGCAGAGACATCGGTATTGTTCGACGATCTGGGCCTAAAGCCCGAGATCCTGCGCGCTGTCGCCGACGCGGGCTATACCCACCCGACCCCGATCCAGGCCCAGGCGATCCCGGTGGTGCTGACCGGGCGCGACGTGCTGGGCATCGCCCAGACCGGCACCGGCAAGACCGCCGGCTTCACCCTGCCGATGATCGACCGGCAGGCCAATG
>CAYNRD010000512.1:0-2238 GCA_964399515.1 uncultured Mycobacteriaceae bacterium
TCGAGCGCCGCCCGCATCAGGTTGACGTTGCCGACGGCCTCGAAGGTGTAGTCCAGCCCGCCGCCGGTCATCTCAACCAGCACATCCTGGATCGGGGCGTCATAGTCCTTCGGGTTGATGCACTCGGTGGCGCCGAGCGATTTGGCCAGCAGGAATTTGGACGGGTTGATATCGATGCCGATGATACGGGAGGCGCCGTTCATGACAGCCCCCTGGATCACCGCCATGCAGACGGCCCCCAGCCCAAACACCGCGACGCTCGCCCCGGCCTCGACCTTGGCGGTGTTGCGCACCGCACCCATCCCGGTCGGCACGGCGCAACCCATGACCGAAGCCTTGGACAACGGGGCCTCCTTGGAGATCTTGGCCACCGAGATCTCGGGCAGAACCGTGTATTCGCTGAACGTGCTGGTGCCCATGTAGTGCAGGATCTGCTTGCCCTTGTAGGAAAAGCGCGAGGTCCCATCGGGCATGACCCCGGCACCCTGGGTCTTGCGGATGGTCTGGCACAGATTGGTCTTGCCCGACTTAATGTACGGGCATTCGGGATCCTCCGGCACGTAAAGGGGGATGACATGATCCCCCGGCACCACCGAGGTGACCCCCTTGCCGACGTCTTCGACCACGCCGCAGCCCTCATGCCCCAGGCTGCAGGGGAACAGCCCCTCCGGATCCTCGCCCGACAAGGTGAAGACATCGGTGTGGCACAGGCTGGTGGTCACGATCCGGACCAGAACTTCACCCTCCTTGGGGCCTTCCAGGTCGATTTCCTCGATTTCCAGGGGCTTGTTCGGCTCCCATGCGATGGCGGCCCGTGTTCTCATATCGGATCTCCTCGTCCGCTTGGCGTCAATGAAGGTGGCGTCAATGTAGGGTGTGTGGGTCGGTCTCGGCCGCCAAATCGCTGATCGGGTCGAGCACCAGCACAAGCCGGGTCTCGCCCGTGCCCGCGATCGGCGGGGAGCGATGCAGGAGGCCGGATTTCGGCGATACCGGCCACAGCGTGCCGCGCAACAGAATCGGCGCGCCGGTTGGCACCGTGAAGATCTGGCCCGGTTCGGACCCGGCCGCCGCGTTGCCATACTGGGTGCCGGTGCCCCGATAGGTGCAGATCAGGCGCGCGGTCACCGCATCGATATGGAACTTCCGGCAGGCATTGGTGGTAATCACGTCCAGGCGCAGCCGCAGGTAACGCGTGGGCATCAGCCCCGCGAAGATGTCCGCCATGGCCGCCACGTCATCGACCAGCAGGTCCCGTTCCGGGCCCGCGGGCGTGCCGGACGCCTCGCAAATCGTGGCCACGGCCTCCCGCACATCCTCGGCCCGCAGGATCACGCGGGCCTTGGGCAGCCGCTCGGGCGCCAAACCGTCGAGCCAGGCCTGGAACCCCGGCAAGGGGCGGCGGTGCCAGATCGCCGCGGCGCAGTCCGAACCATGGATGGCCGACAGCCCGTCGGCGTTATCCGCGACGCCGACGCCCGCGGCACCGGCGGTGAGTGCGTCCTGAACCAGGGTCATGCCGATGCCTCCTCCCGCATGCGCCAGATCGGGAACGGGTCCGGCAGGTCGAGCGGCAGCCGCTCGGGCCCTTGGGCCAAGTCCTCGGGCACCAGGCAGGCATCCAGCCGCGCCTTCAGCGCCGGCCAGTCGATGCCGGCGCCGATGAACACGATCTCCTGGCGGCGGTCCCCCCATGGATCCGACCAATGCCCGGCGATGTAAGACCGCACGCTGTCATGGTCCGGCCAGCGGCTTTTCGGCACCGATACCCACCAGGTGCCGATCGGCGTGACCCCCGACAAGGCACCGGCCAGGGAGAATTCAAGCACCAGGTCCGGACGGGTGGCGATCCAGAAATGCCCCTTGGCACGGATGACGCCCGGCATCTCCGCGTTCAGCATGGCCTCGATCTTCGCCGGATCGAAAGGTTGCCGGGCCCGGTACACAAAGCTGGCAACGCCGTACTCCTCGGTTTCCGGGACGTGGTCGGCGAAGCCGTACAACTCCTTGGCCCACATGGGATGTTCGTGGGCCTTTTGGAAATCGAACAATCCGGTATCCAAGATCGCCTCGGCGGGCGCGTCGGAGTGGTTGGTCTCGATGATCCGGGCATCCGCGTTCAGGCTGCGGATGATCTTGCGCGCCGCATCGACCTGATCGGGCGTCGCGGCGGCGACCTTGTTCAGGATGACCACATCGGCGAACTCGATCTGGTCGGTCAGCAGGTGCACCAGCGTG
>CAYNRD010000513.1:0-2226 GCA_964399515.1 uncultured Mycobacteriaceae bacterium
CGGACGCATGCACCCGATCCAAAGCCTCAGCCTGGGTCCGATGACACCGGACAGCCTGCGCGCGGCCCACCGGCGCCTGGAAACGGGCCAAACCATCGGCAAGATCGCCTTGGGCCCGCTGCGCTGACCCGCGCGGGTGCGGGCGGACGCCCGGTCACACCAGGCTTTTCGACGCCTCCCGGATCGAGACCGTGCGCTGTTCGATCGCCCGATTGGCCGTGGCCACGTCCGACAGGCGGGTGTGGATGGCGCCGACCCGCTCGACGGCCGCGCGCATGCCGTCGGTCATGTCCCGGGTCAGGGTTGATTGCTGGGCGACGGCACCGGCGATGGTGCCAGAAATGTCACTGATCTTGCCGATGGTGGCACCGATGCCGGAGATGGCGCCGGCCGCTTGATCGGTGGCCTTCTGCACCTCGGCGATCTGGCTGGAGATCTCGCCCGTGGCCCGGCTGGTCTGGGCGGCCAGGCTCTTGACCTCACTGGCCACCACGGCAAAGCCCTTGCCCGCTTCCCCGGCCCGGGCCGCCTCGATGGTGGCGTTCAGGGCCAGAAGATTGGTTTGCTCGGCGATATCGCTGATCAGGGACACCACCTCGCCGATCTTTTGGGCCGCCTGGGTCAGGCTGGACACGGTTTCGGTGGTCTGGCGCGATTGCGCCACCGCGTCGTCGGACACCGCCGACGCGGTCGCCACCTGTCGGCTGATCTCCTGGACCGATGCCGCCAAATCCTCGGTCGCGGTGGACAGGGACCGGACCTGACCGGACGCCTCGGACGACATGTCGGCGGCCGACGCTGCCTCGGTCGATACCTGGTCGATGCTGGCGGCGATCTCCACCAAATCCCCGTCGATGCGTTTTTGGGTCTCGGCCCGGTGGTGTTGCTGGCGCTTCATCTCCGTGATGTCGCAGGCCAGCTTGATCACCTTTATCGGCTGGCCTTGCCAATCCAGCACCGGGGTGTAGGTGGCCTGGATCCAGAGTTCCCGCCCGCCCTTGCCGACCCGGCGGAATTCGGCCTGGCACCGGTCCCCCCGGGCCAGACGGTCCCAGAACTCCCGATAGGCGGGGCTGTTCGCCTCCGCCTCGGGCATGAACATGCGGTGATGCTGGCCGATGATTTCCTCCGACCGGTATCCGGTCGCGGCCAGGAAATTGTCGTTGGCATACAGGATCGTGCCGTCGGGATGGAACTCGATCACCGCCTGGCTGCGGTCGATCGCCGCCATGCGGCTTTCGGTGTCCAACGCGCGCAGCTTCCGTGCGGTGATGTCCGAGGCCACCTTGATCACCCGCACCACCCGTCCGGCGGCGTCGGTGACGGGCGCATAGGTGGCCTGGATCCAGATGTCCCGGCCGCCCTTGGCCATCCGGCGGAATTCGGCCTGGAAGCTTTCCCCCTTGGCCAGGCGGTCCCAAAACGCGCGATAGTCCGCCGTATCGGCTGCCTCCGCCGGCATGAACATCCGATGGTGCCGCCCGACCACCTCGTCCCGGGTGTAGCCCATGACGGCCAGGAAGTTACCGTTGGCCGACAGGATGGTGCCGTCGGGCCGGAAGCTGATCACGGCGAAGCGCTGATCGATCATGTCTAAAAGCGCCCGGTCGGCGCGGCTGGCGGAACTTGCGAACATGAGGCGACCTCGGGGATGGCAGGGCGGGGCGGCGCGGCGGTGTCGCGGGCCGATCACGGGATCTAACGAAATCGAGATAACAAATGGTAAATTTCTTCATAGCCTAAGGAAATTGGCTGGAACGATTATTGGAAAATTTAAAAACCCGGTGATCCCAAGGCCCGCGCACGAAAAAGCCCGGCGGGTCCCCCCGCCGGGCTCTCGTCCCAGCCGACGGCAGCGCGGGGAGTTTGCGCCATTCAGCCGATCTTAAGCGACGCGTCCCGGATCGACACCGTGCGTTGCTCGATCGCGCGGTTGGCCGAGGCCACCTCGGTCAGCCGGCTGTGAATCTCGGTGACGTCATCGACCGCGCCGGCCATGCCTTCGGACATGTCCTTGGTCAGGGCCGACTGCTCCTCCACCGCACCGGCGATGGCGCTGGAAATCTCGCTGATCCGGCCGATGGTGGCGCCGATGCCGGTGATGGCCTCGGCCGCCTCGCCGGTGGCCCGTTGCACCTCGGCGATCTGGTCGGAGATTTCGCCGGTGGCCTTGCTGGTCTGGGCGGCCAGGCTTTTGACCTCGCCCGCCACCACGGCGAAGCCCTT
>CAYNRD010000514.1:0-2221 GCA_964399515.1 uncultured Mycobacteriaceae bacterium
CGGGGGTGGCGGGGCCGCGACACGGCGCCCCGGGGGCCGCGCCCGACCGGCCCGACGCCCAAGGACCCGGCCGCCCTGGCGCTGGGCATCCTGTTGGATCATCCCGACCTGTTCGAGGATGTCGCCGAGCATCGGGGCCGATTCGAGGGCCAGGACCCGGCCTGTGCCGCCGCCCTGGACGCGGCCTTGGCCCATCTGACCGGCCGAAGCCTGACGGGGGCTGCCCTTGACCCCGGCGATGTTCGCGACCACCTCACCGGTCTGGGTCACCGGCCGGTCATCGACGGGCTGGTGCGGCGCGGCTTGTGCCAGCCCACGGGCGTGTCCCATCCGGACGGTGCCGGGGATGCCGTCGATGCCCGGCGCGGGCCGGCGCTGCTGGCCCGGTTGCTGAGCCGGATCGAACACACCCAGATCGAGGCTGACCTGGACCAGGCGCGGCGGGACCTGATGGACCAGCCGTCCGAACGGGCCGAGGCGCGGGTCGCGGCGCTCAAGCGGACCTTGGAGGCCAGCCGTGCCCAGGCCTTGGAGGCCGATGCCTGACCGCGGGGTTGTGGCGGTGGGACCACACCGGGCCGGGGGCGGGGACCGGGGTATGAAATCAAACCCCGCCCGCCGCTTGTAAGCCTTGGGGTTTACGACAATATTTAGGCGGCTGGGCGTGGACCGCCAAAGGATCCGGAACGCTGGCCGGCGGCAGGCCCCCCCAAGGCCGCCGGGCTGGCCGTTCTGTGTTTTGGCCGCGGGCCGATCGGCCGCGGCGCGAACTCTTGCATTGGGTGTCCGACCATATGGCGACCAAACCTGCCACCACCGCCGAAAAGGACGACAATCGGGATGACGCCCAGGAGGGCCCGATGGTCGATACCTCCGTGGCGGCGGTCAAGAAGCTGATCGCCAAGGCCAAGGAGCGCGGCTTCGTTACCTATGACGAATTGAATCAGGTCTTGCCGCCGGATCAAACCTCCTCCGAACAGATCGAGGACGTCATGGCCCAGATGTCCGAAATGGGCATCACGGTGGTGGAGAACGAGGAGCAGGACGACGTCGCCAGCTCGGACGACGACAAGAGCGAAAGCCGGGAGGTTGGCAACCTGGCCGATGAGGATGTCGGCCGCACCGATGACCCGGTGCGCATGTATCTGCGCGAGATGGGCTCGGTGGAGCTTCTGTCCCGGGAAGGCGAGATCGCGATCGCCAAGCGGATCGAAGCCGGCCGGGAGATGATGATCGGCGGCATCTGTGAATCGCCGCTGACCATCCGCGCGCTGATCGAATGGCACAACGCGCTGAAGGACGGCAAGGTCCTGCTGCGTGACATCATTGATCTGGACGCCACCTATGGCGCCGGCCCCGAAAGCGGCCCTGGCCCGGGTGAGGAGGGCGACGGCGAGGGCGATGATCCCGCCACGGCCGCCGACGCGCCGGCCGGCCCCACCAACGGCTCCGGCCAGCCCGCGGCCGAAGCCCCGGCGCCGGCCGCCAAACCGAACGGCGCCGATGGCGATGGCGCGGCTGAGGGCGAGGGTGCCGGTGACGGCGAGGACGGCGCTGAGAGCGCTGGTGACGGCGACAGTGACGGCGATTACGACGACGGCGGCATTTCCCTGTCGGCGATGGAAGAGGCGCTGAAGCCCCGGATCCTGGAGCTGTTCGAAAAGATCGAGGAGACCTACTCCAAGCTACAAAAGGTCCAGGACCAGCGCATCGCCCAGATGCAGAAGGGGGAGGCGCCGTCCAAGCAGACCGATGCCAAGTTCGCCAAGCTGAAGCATGAACTGGTGTTGTTGATGGAGGACATCCACCTCAACAACAAGCGCATCGAAAAGCTGATGGAGCAACTGTACTCCATCAACAAGGAGTTGGTCGGGCTAGAGGGCAAGCTGTTGCGTCTGGCCACCGACAGCAAGGTGGATCGGGGCCGGTTCCTGAAAGAGTATTTCGGCCATGAGCTGGACCCGGACTGGCTGGAGCGGGTCGGGGCCATCGACGGCAAATGGGCCAAGTTCGCCGACAAGAGCGGCGATCAGGTGATCCGCATTCGGGGGGCGGTGGGTGAGATTTCCGAGCAGGTGGGCCTGCCGATCTCCGAGTTCCGCCGCATCGTCTCCACGGTCCAGAAGGGCGAGAAAGAGGCCGCCCGCGCCAAGAAGGAGATGGTGGAGGCCAACCTGCGCCTGGTGATCTCCATCGCCAAAAAATACACCAACCGGGGCCT
>CAYNRD010000515.1:0-2216 GCA_964399515.1 uncultured Mycobacteriaceae bacterium
GGACAGGAAGTCGTTGATCCGCACCGACATGGCGACCATTTCATCCAGGTCCTGGGGGGTGGCCCAGTTGAACGCGGTCACATGCTCTTCGGAGATCATCGGATCGCCGAGTTCGTCATTCTTGTAATAATATTCCACGATCGAGCGGGGCAGGGGGGTGCCTTCCTCCACGCCGAACCGTTTGGCGAAGCTGCCGGCGGCCACGTTGCGCAAGACCACCTCGACCGGGATGATCTCCACCTCCCGGATCAGCTGTTCGCGCAGGTTCAGCCGCCGGATGAAATGGTTCGGCACGCCAATTTCCGATAGGCGCTGCATGACATATTCGGAGATGCGGTTGTTCAGCACCCCCTTGCCCGAGATCGTACCCTTCTTCTGGTTGTTGAAGGCGGTGGCATCATCCTTGAAATATTGGATCAGGGTGCCAGGTTCGGGACCTTCGAACAGGACCTTCGCCTTCCCCTCATAGATCCGTCGGCGACGGTTCATGCGTTGTGACTTTCCTTGGTCCAGGGTCCCGGGCTTCGGTCAGGAACGCCCGCCGGGCCGGCGCGGTTGCGGCATGCCGGTCCGATGGGCCCCGGTCTTGATCGACCCACATCCCCGGGATTGGGGTTTGTCCTATACCAACGAAACCCCCGGCGCTCAATCGATCGGTGGCGTCGGCGCGGACAACACATCGACAAAGGGCGCGTCGCTGGGCCGGCCGGACGCAAAGCGCCAGATGGGCGCGCGGGTGCGGTCCCCCGGTTGGGGCAGCGCCAGCAGCGAGGCCGAGCCGGTGCCGTAATCCCGGGGCGTGACCACCTCCATGGCGCCCAGCAGGTCGGCGTCCGGGCCCTTGGTCCGGTCCGACAGGCGCTTGATCCAGCCGTCCCACGCGCCGTTGTCCGGGTCGGGGACCGGGGCCGTGTCCCATTTCTGGCGGTGGTGGCGGGTGCGCGGGCAGCCGGGGTTGTCCGCACCGTGGGCCGTGACCATGCTGAGGCCCTGGGGCAAGACGGTCTGGAGGATCCGCCCATCCCGGTTGGACAGGCACAGCGCGTCCCGGCTGTCGGCCAGCACCAGATGGAACGGCCGATAGGCGCCCGGATCCAGATCGGCCATGGCGCCGGCGGCGGCGATCGCGTCGGCGTGGTCCAAGGCCTCCAGCACCAGCTCCCCCCGGGACCGGCGCCCGGGTTCGGGGCCCAGGGTGCCGACGCCATTCAGCACCGCCGCCATCACCCCCCAATCGTTCAAGCCCATCCAGCTGCCGCCATGCTCATGGTCCAGGCCGGCCATCACCTCCGGCCGGTCGGGCCAGTGGCGGCCGGGCGGCGACCAGGCGCGCGACAGCACCTCGTCCCGGTTGGCGGCGACCAGGACCGGCCAGGGGTGGTCGGGGCGGTGGAGCAGGATCAGGGTACACATGGCGCCTTGCCTAAGGCCGGTTGAGAACGCTAATCACCAAGGCCAAGACCTGGATGACGTCCGCCATGGTCCCAGGGCCGCGGCGATGCTTGGAAGAGGGGGGAGGCTCATGAGCGGCTTCAACGATCGGGAAAAGGCGTTCGAGGACAAATACGTCCATGACGAGGCGGTGAAATTCAAGATCCAGAACCGCCGCAACAAGCTGCTGGCGATCTGGGCGGCGGGCGAAATGGGCCTGACGCCCGAGGAGACCGAGGCGTATATCGGCGCCGTGATCGCGGCCGATTTCGAAAAGCCCGGTGATGATGACGTCCATGACAAGGTGGCGGCGGACCTGGCGGCCAAGGGCATCGATTTGTCCGACCACCGCCTGCGCAAGCAGATGGACATGCTGCTGGCCGAAGCCGAAAAACAGGTCATGGCGGAGTAGCCTGGTCGCCGAATACCCGGGCGAAGATCGTCTCGACATGGCGGGTGTGGTGGTCCAGGTCGAACAGGGCGTCCAGCTGGGCGCCCGACAGATGCTCTGTGACCTCGGGCGCTGATTTCAGCAGCTCCAGGAACGCCACCTCCCCCTCCCACACCCGCATGGCGTGGCGCTGGACGGTGGCGTAGGAGTCTTCCCGGCTCATGCCCGCCTGGGTGAGCGCCAGCAGCACCCGCTGGCTGAACACCAGCCCCGCCGTGGCATCCAGGTTTCGTTCCATGGCGTCCGGATAGACCACCAGGGTTTCGATCACCCCGGCCAGGCGGTTGAGGGCGAAGTCCAGGGTCGCGGTGGCGGCCGGGCCGATCATCCGCTC
>CAYNRD010000516.1:0-1341 GCA_964399515.1 uncultured Mycobacteriaceae bacterium
AAACCACCGGTAGAAGGGTGCCTGCTCGGCATTCAGCACGCGGTGCCAGGGCTTGAACCAGTGCAGCTGTCGGGCGGCCTCGGCCCAGTAGGTTTCGGGGTCGGCGATGCTGCGCCGCCATTCGGCGCGGTAGGCTTCGGCCACGGTGCGGTCCTTGATGCCGCGCGCCAGGCGGTCCAGCTCCTCCCGGGCGCCGGCGCGGCCTTCGGGTGTCGACAGGTCCTGGGCGGCCAGCTGCCGCTCGAACACCAGTTGGGACAGGGGCAAGGCCCGCCGCAGCAGCTCGGCCATGGCCTGGCGGCCCTGCGCGCGCAGGATGTCGTCCGGGTCCTGGCCCTGGGGCAGCAGGGCGATCTTGACCGAATGGCCCGGCTTCAGGATCGGCAGCACCCTAAGCGCCGCCCGTTCGGCCGCCCGGGCGCCCGCCGCGTCCCCGTCGAAACAGACCACCGGCACCGGCGCCAGACGCCACACCTCCTCGATCTGCTGCTCGGTCAAGGCCGTGCCCAACGGCGCCAGGGCTGCCAGGAAACCGGCCTCGGCCAGGGCGATCACATCCATATACCCTTCGGCGACTACCGGCGTATGGCCCTTGCCGGCGGCCGCCAAGGCCCGGTCCAGGCCATAGAGCAGCCGCCCCTTCTGGAACAGCGGCGTCTCGGCGCTGTTGATGTATTTCGGCCCGTCGCCGCCCAGGATTCGGCCGCCGAACGCCACCGGCCGGCCGCGCCGGTCCAGCACCGGGAAGATCAGCCGGTCGCGGAAAAAGCTGTACAGGCCGCCGCCATGGTCGGACAGCCGGGCCAGCCCGGCCTCAATCATCTGGTCCCGGCCGGCCCCGGCCTGTTCCAAATGCCGAACAAGCGCCTGGCCGTCGGCCGGCGCATAGCCCAGCCGAAACCGGGTCCAGGCCGGTTCGGCCAGGCCGCGCCGGGCCAGGTAGTCCCGGGCCGCCCGGCCCTCCTCGGCTAAGAGGCGGGCCTGGAAATACGCCGCGGCCCTGTCCACCACCTCATACAGGCCGCCGCGCCGGGCGGCCTGGGCGGCTTGCTCCGGGCTTTGCCGGGGCACGGTCAGCCCGGCCTGGGCGGCCAGGCTTTCCACCGCTTCCATGAAGGCCAGGTTGTCATGATCGGTCAGGAACCGGATGACGTCGCCATGGGCGCCACAGCCGAAGCAGTGATAGAACCCCTTGGCATCATTGACCGAAAAGCTGGGTGTCTTTTCGTTGTGGAAGGGGCACAACCCCCACAATTCCCGCCCCTTGCGGGTCAGCGCCACCCGTTTGCCGACCACTTCGGAGACCGGCACCCGCGCCCGCACTTCATCCAGAAAGCCCCC
>CAYNRD010000516.1:1351-2209 GCA_964399515.1 uncultured Mycobacteriaceae bacterium
AGTCAGAAGCCGGTATCATAGCATCGGCGGGCCGCCCGCCCCTCCCCACCCGTGGGCGCGGGCGTGGATAAGTCCCGGGGATACCGGGGATAAGCGGGTCGGTGCTGGGCGTGCCGGGGGTCGGGGGCCGGTCAGCTGGCCAAATTCTGTTTGACCATCGTGGACGCAACCGAGAAGTCCATGCGGCCGTTATAGCGGTTGCGCAGTTCCGCCATGGTCCGGCCCATATCCTTCAGGCTGGAGGCATCCAGCTCCCGGATCAGTTGCTCGACCGCCACCCGCACCGCCGCCTCGTCCATCTGTTCGGGCAGGAACCGCTCGATCACCGCCATTTCCTGGCTTTCACGCTCGGCCAGGTCCAGGCGCCCGCCCCGTTCATACAGGGCGATCGATTCCCGCCGCTGCTTGATCATGGTTTGCAGCATGGACAGGATCTCGTCCTCGCCGATGCCGTCATGCAGGCCCTTGGACCGGGCGGCGATGTCCCGGTCCTTCAGTGCCGCCAGCATCAGCCGGGTGGTGGACAATTCCACCTCATCCTTGGCCCTGAGCGCGTCCTTCAAGGCGGTGTTCAAGCGCTGGCGCAACATTCCAAACCCCCCGCGACCGGTGGTGCGTCCTTGCCAACCCAACCCGTTCGCACGCGCGGCGCCCGATCACAATCCCTGCTCGCGGGGAATTTAGAGCCACTCCAATCCCGGCCGGTCGCGGGCGGCCCCCAACCGTGCGGTGGCAAGGGCGGCTGTGGTTTCCCCCTTGGCATCGGGGGGGGTTTTGGGCTTGATGCGCGCCCAAACCCCCCTGTTTGGAGACGGCCATGGCCGACAGCACCGAGCCCACCCCCCCGCCCCCCGGCGC
>CAYNRD010000517.1:0-2191 GCA_964399515.1 uncultured Mycobacteriaceae bacterium
GGTCGAGGCGGCGGTAGTCTGGCAGCCTGGTGTCGATCGGAACGCCGGCCCGCAGCACGATCCGGTCGGTCTGGGGCCGCGCCAGCAGTTCCGTGTATCCGCGGGCGCGGAACAGCACCAGGTCGGCCGGCGCGCCGACCGCGATCCGACCGACCCCGTCCAGGCCCATGATCCGCGCCGGGGTCTCGGTCACCGCCCGGGGCCAATCGCCAACCGGGTGGTCCAGATGGGCAATGCGCACCGTCTCTCGGAACACCTCCAGCAGGTCATGATCGCCATAGGCAAAGAACGGATCCCGGCAGTTGTCAGACGCGAAGGATAGCGGAATCTGGCGCGCCGCCATCTCCTGGATCAGGGTCACCCCCCGCAGGCGCGGGGTCCGATGCGGCACCCGGTCCTGGAGGTAGAGATTACACATCGGCAGGCTGACCACGGCGATGCCGGCCTCCGCAACCCGGTCCAGGCAGGCAAGCGCTTCGGTCTCCGGCCGGGTCGCCAAGGAACAGCAATGACCGACCTGAACCGGCCGCTCAAACCGCCGGGCCAGCACCATCGCGGCAATGGCGTCCAGGGATGTGGCTTCGGTGTCCAGGCTTTCGTCAACATGGAAGTCCAAGGCCAAGCCGTGGCGGTCTGCGAGGTCGAACACCCGCCCCAGCAGCTCGATCAGCCGGTCATGCGGGTAGGTCACGCAGCCCAAAACGCCGCCATGCGTGGCGACCAGTGCCGCCACGTCGGCGCCGGCAGGCCCGTCGAAGTCCTGGATCGGCTGCAGGGACACGCCTTGCAAGGCAATGCGACCGGCCCAGGCGGCCTGCATCTCCGCGAACACACCCCAGCTAACTTGGGACTGGGCGCCGTCACAGTCCAGATGGGTGCGGATTGCCACGGTGCCGTGGGCATAGGCGCAGTCCAGCCCGAAGCCCATCCGTATCCCCAGGTCATCGGCGGACCAGCGTGCGGTCCGGTCGGTCCGGACGGCCGCAAGCGCGCTTTGAAACGTGCCGTCCGGGTTCGGCGCCCGCGCCCAGATATGACCCTTGTCCAGGTGGGTGTGGACATCGGTGAAGCCAGGCCACACCTGGCCGCCGTCCTGGTCCCGCCCCCGGCGGCCGGCGGTCGGATCAGGGGCGGCGATCTGGGCGATCCGGCCGGCCTCAAGCCGCAGGTCGATCCGCACCAAGCCTTCAGCGCCCGCGGCCATGGCGGCGGCGTCCAGCAGGCCGGCCGGGACCGCCGCGTTCAGGATCCACGGGCCGGTCACGCCTCACGCCTCACCGCACTGTCGTGCCTTTTGTGCAGCAACCGGTGCTGCAGCCAGTGCAGGGCAAAGAAGATCGCGATGCCGGTCAAGGACAACAGGATCAGGGCCGCGAACATGCGCTCGGTCTGCAGCCGGTTGCCGCTTTCGATGATGCGCCAGGCAATGCCGGTCGACGTGCCGGAGATGGCGACGAACTCCGCCACCACGGCACCGATCAAGGCCAGCCCGCCGGAAATCTTCATGCCGCCCAAGATGTACGGCAAAGCCGAGGGCAGTTGCAGGCGCATTAGGATCTGCCAGCGGCTGGCGCCGTACAGGCGGAACAGGTGGATCAGATTGTGGTCGACCGAGCGCAGGCCCAACAGCGTGTTGGACAGGATCGGGAAGAACGCGACGATCCAGGCCAGGATCAACAACGCCAACTGGACATTGTCCAGGCCCACCCAGATCAGGATCAACGGTGCTATGGAGACCACCGGCGTGACCTGCAGGATGATCGCGTAGGGGAACAGCGCCACCTCCACCAGGCGCGACTGGCTGAACAGCACCGCAAGCGCCACGCCGCCGACCAAGGCACTCAGGAACGCGATCGCCGTGATCCGAAATGTGATCCACAGGGACCCGATCAGGGTCGGGAAATCGGTGACCAGGGACCGGGCGATGGCGCTGGGTGCGGGCAGGATGAAGCGGCGGATTTCCAACGCCCAGACCGCGAGTTCCCAGACCAGCAGCATCGCCAGGCCCAACCCCAGCGGCACCAGCACCTTGGCGCGCTTGGTCTCGGTCCAGTGGCGGGTGTCGGGCTTGGATGCGGGCTCGGCTTGGGCCAGCCCGGCCCCGGCCGGGGTCACGATCTCGTCCGTCATGGGGGTGCCTGTGCCATGGCGTCGCGCAGGGCCGTCGAGACGGCCCGGCAATGGGCGGTAT
>CAYNRD010000518.1:0-2190 GCA_964399515.1 uncultured Mycobacteriaceae bacterium
GAAACTGGATGCCGCCACGGTCGATGGCGCGGGCCATCAGGCCATCCAGGGCATCGATCTCCCGCACCAGATGGCCCTTGCCCAACCCGCCGATGGCCGGGTTGCACGACATCTCCCCCACCTTGGCCCAGGCATGGGTGACCAGCAGCGTGTCCGCACCCATGCGGGCGCTGGCCGCCGCGGCCTCGGTGCCGGCGTGGCCGCCGCCGACCACGATGACGTCATAGCGGTCTCGGTCTGCAAATCGGGGGGTGGTCATGGGCGGGGTTGTACGGTCGGCGGACCCGATTTGTCAAAGCGTCGCGGCGGGCGGGAGCCCCATGTTTCACGTGAAACACCGCGCCAGACCCGGCCACCGGACTCTCCTCACTTCCCGATGCAGAAGTCCCGGAAGATACGATCCAACAGGTCTTCCACGTCGACCCGGCCGGTGATCCGGCCCAGGGACCGGACCGCCAGGCGCACATCCTCGGCGCGCAGCTCCGCCGTCGGCGCGGCCATGGCCCGCTCCAGCGCCGCCAGCGCCTCGCCCGCCGCCGCCCGATGCCGCGCCCGGGTCGGGCCGATCCCCTCCCCCTCGGTCGCCATCAGCGCCGCCAACCGGGCCGACAGGGCCGCCAGCAGCCGGTCCAGCCCGGCACCGGTCCTGGCGGAGACGGCTTGGGCGGCCGCGAGACCGCCGGGCGGTTCGGCCAGGTCCGCCTTGTTCCACACCACGATGTCACCCGCGCGCGGTGGGCAGCCCGCCAGGGGCGCGTCCGGCGCCGAGACCAAAAGGCGCAAATCGGCCTGGTCGGCCCGGGCGCGGGCCCGGGCCACCCCTTCCCGCTCGATCGGGTCGTCGCTGTCGCGCAGGCCGGCGGTGTCCAACAAGGTCACCGGATAGCCGTCCAGATCCAGCGCCACTTCGATCACGTCCCGGGTGGTGCCCGCGATCGCGGAGACGATCGCCACCTCCCGCCCGGCCAGCCGGTTCATCAGCAGCGACTTGCCGGCATTCGGCGGCCCGATGATCGCCACCGTCACCCCATCGCGCAGCCGTTCGGCCCGGCCGCCATCGGCCAGGTGACGGCGCAGGGCGGCCACCACCTCGGCCACGGGCGCCCAGGCTTGATCCGCGACGCCATCGGGCAAATCCTCATCGGGGAAATCCAGATCCGCTTCCAGATGCGCCAGCACGCCGGCCAGGCGGTCAGCCCAGCCGCCATACACATCCAAAAGCGCGCCGGCCAGCTGCCGGACCGCCTGCAGGCGCTGGTGGCCGGTCTGGGCCTCGACCAGGTCTCCGACCGCCTCGGCCGCGGTCAGGTCGAACTTGCCGTTCTGGAACCCCCGGCGGGTGAATTCGCCCGCCTCGGCATGGCGCAGACCGGGCAGGCGCTCCAGCGCCGCCAAGACCGCCGCACTGACCGCCCGGCCGCCGTGCAGGTGCAGTTCCGCCACATCCTCCCCGGTGAAACTGGCCGGGCCCTCGAAGACCAGCACCAGCGCCTGGTCCAGCGGCAGGGCGGTTTGTGGGTCGTTCAAGCGGCGCAGCACCGCCCGCCGGGCCAAGGGTGCTTGCTGGCCGGTCAAGCGTTCCACCGCCAGCTTCGCCCCCGGCCCCGACAGCCGGATCACCGAGACCGCCCCGCGGCCCGGCGCCGTCGCCAAGGCGAAAATGGTCTCGGTCACGCCCCGTCGCGGCCGCCGGGCCCGGCACCGGTCATCTGCGCCCAGAAGAACTTTTGCAGCTGTTCCATGTTCTGGATGCCCATGGGAACCCAGGTCTTCAAAATGGTTTCCGGATCCATCTGGGACAGGTTCTGGGTGACCTGGTCCTGCAGCTTGGCCATCACCACGTCCTGCATGGGTTTCACATCCGGCAGGCCCAGGAACGCCCTAGCCTCTTGCGGTGTACAGTCGATATCGATCGTGACCTTCACGGTTCCGGTTCCTTACGCTTAATGTCCGGCCATGGCGACTCGGGTCTCCGGTCGCTCCGGCCCAACGATACCCCAGCCCCCAAGCCCACGGAGCGACCATGACCCCGCCCGGCCCGCCCGAAAACCGACTGGCCCAAGAGACCAGCCCCTATCTGTTGCAGCATGCGGACAATCCGGTCGCCTGGTTGGCTTGTGGGCCGGATGCCCTGGCCGCCGCCGCCAGGGACAATAAGCCCATCTTGCTCAGCGTCGGCTATGCCGCCTG
>CAYNRD010000519.1:0-2176 GCA_964399515.1 uncultured Mycobacteriaceae bacterium
AGTCGCTGCCGCCGGCCAGCTTGGCATCGAAACCCTCGACCGGGGAGGACTGGGCGATGTCCAGCGCCTTGCCCTGGGGCACGCCATCGACGATGTCGAACAGCACGATGTCACCCAGTTCCTTCAACCCGGCCAGCAGCGCCAGCGTGCCGCCGATCTGGCCCGACCCGACCAGGGCGATCTTGTTCCGTGCCATGGATGCCTCTCCTTCATGGTGTTCTTGGGGGGCCGGGCCGGTGACCGCGACCGGGAGGGTCCGCGCTCGCGCCACGCCCCGCGCGCCGCTTCTAG
This sequence comes from uncultured Mycobacteriaceae bacterium, assembly GCA_964399515.1. Classification (GTDB taxonomy): domain Bacteria; phylum Pseudomonadota; class Alphaproteobacteria; order DSM-16000; family Inquilinaceae; genus CAYNRD01. The sequence continues at coordinate 292 of CAYNRD010000519.1, forward strand.
AACCGAAACCCGGCCCGTGCAAGCACGGGCCCCGCACCGCTCAGCCGGCGGGCGGGGCGGTATAGGGTGCGGGAATGTCGGCCAGCAGGCGCACGCCCAGGCGTTCAGCGATGGTGCGCAGCGCCTTGGGGTCGGTGGGCGGCCCCGCCTGGGCGACCGCCTCGGCGACCGGCAGGGTCAGGCCGGCCTCCCGCGGCGCTGGACGGCCGGCCTGGGCGAACAGCGCCTCCCCGCCCGCCGGCGACATCAGGCACAGCATCTCCACCGGCGCATCGGTCATGTTGTGAAAGCCATGCGGGATGTCCCGTGGCAGGCAGATCACCGTGCCGGGCCCCGCATGGGGGCGCTGGCCGTCCGCGTACAGGCTGACCGTGCCGTCCAGGACCACGAACACCTCCTCCTCCCAGCTGTGCACATGGGGCGGGGGGCCGCCACCGGGCGGCACCGTGACATGGGTCAGAGAAATCAGCCCGTCGGTTTGGGCGGATGTCACCTTCATGCGGTACAGATCCCCGGCCAGGACATAGCCCTCGCCATCGGCCCGGCGCAGCAGCCGCACCGGTGCTGGCGGCGCGTCCAGGGCCGGATGCTGGAAGTCCGGGTCCAGGGACATCAACACCGCCACGTCATGGGCGGCGAGCGTGGCCCACACCTGCTTGGTGCTGCTTTGGGCCACCCGGGTCAGCACGCCGTCGAAGCCCGCCGGCGTGTAGGCCACGTACCCCACGGCCGGATGGTCGCCCAGATTGCGCCCGCAATGGATCACCCCGCGCGGCACCAGCAGCGTGTCCCCCGGCCCCAGGGCCACGTCCTGCGGCCGGCCATCCTCGATGAACTGGAACAGCACATCCCCTTCCAGGACGTGGAAGATCTTGTCCTCCCGGGCGTGGCAGAACACCCAGGATTGGGCGCCGGGCTGCATGACCAGCCGGGCCAGCGCCGCCCGGTTGCCCAGGTCCCGGCCCCGCAGGACCATCCAGTAACTGGCGTCGCCCAGATCCAGGATCAGGGCATCCTTGGGCCGTCGGATCGAAATCTTGGGCGCCGTCATCGGCCCCGCCTCCCTCGTCGGATGCTGCCGGTTGGGGTTATGTCAGATGTTGGGTGTCGAGATAATCCTTGGACTGCATTTCCATCAGACGCGACACCGTGCGCTCGAACTCAAAGGCATGGGTGCCCCCACGCCACAGCCCACCCGGGTCCGCTTCGGCGGTGATCACCAGCTTGGTCCGGTGTTCGTAGACCGCGTCGATCAGGGTGATGAACCGCTTGGCCTCGTTGCGCTGCGCTTCGGCCATGACCGGCACCCCCTCGATGACCAGGGTGTGGAAATGGGTGGCCAGCGCGATGTAGTCCCGGGCCGCCAGCGGCCGGGCGCACAGATCGGCGAAGGGGAACCGGGCCACACCCTTGGCGGCGGCGGGGATGTCCAGCCGGCGGCCCTGGACGATCAGATGGTCGGGGGCCGGCGTTTGGGCGTCGGTCAGCTCGGCGACCAGCCGGTCGACCGCCGTCCGGGCCCGGGGCGGATCGGGGTAGAAATACACCTTCTCCCCCATCAGCCGCTTCAGCTGGTAATCTGTGGGCGAGGCCAGCTCCAGGACATCCATGCGCTGCTTGACCAGGGCGATGAACGGCAGGAACCGGTCCCGCTGCAGGCCGTCCTTGTACAGGTCATCGGGCGGCCAGTTGGAGGTGGCGACCACCACCACCCCGGCCTCGAACAGGGCCGTGAACAGGCGGGACAGGATCATGGCGTCGGCGATGTCGACGACGTGGAATTCATCGAAGCAGATCAGCCGGCAGTGGGCCGCCACCGCGCGGGCCAGGGGCGGGATCGGGTCTTCCACCTGCCGGCCCGACAGCCGGTCCGGCTGCTTGGTCC
>CAYNRD010000520.1:0-2176 GCA_964399515.1 uncultured Mycobacteriaceae bacterium
GGATCGGTATGGTGTTGCGCCGCTCCACCACGCTCTGCACATGGCTGAGCGACTTCAGGAATTGCGCGCGCTCTATGGTCAGTTTCATCGAAAGGATCCGTGAACCCGCGGCCGGCGGCGATGGGCCCGAACGAAGGGGGGCCGGCGCGTCATCAAAAAACCCCCGGCTTTCGAAAAAGCGCGGCGGGCCAAACACTATATCGGCCCCGCCGTGATTCTCTGAAGGGTTTTCGTGATCGCGCCGTCGGCTTTTGCGCTTTGTGAAACCGCGCCCGGCGCCGATGATCCGGACGCGGAAACCGGGTATGCTCTGTGCGCAGAGCACCGGTCGGCGGCGCGAGCGGAGGGGCGGGTTTGGTCGATCAAATCCTGATCATCCTGGTGGTGGCGGCGGTGGTGGTGCCGCTGTTCCGCCGGCTGCGGCTGTCATCGGTGCTGGGCTACCTGCTGGCCGGGGCCGTGATCGGCCCGTTCGGTTTCGGGCTGATCGATGACAACCACGGGGCCCGGGAACTGGCGGAGATCGGCGTGATCTTCCTGCTGTTCTCGATCGGGCTGGAACTCAGCTTCGAACGGCTGATGACCATGCGCCGCTACATCTTTGGCCTGGGCGCGGCCCAGGTGACCAGCGGTGGGGCGGTCATCGGGCTGGCGGCGTTTTTTCTGGGCCTGCCGCCGGAGACCGCGGCGGTGATCGGCCTGGCCCTGGCGCTCAGCTCCACCGCCATCGTGCTGCAAGTGCTGAGCGAGCAGGGGGAACTGGTCGCCCGGGCCGGGCGGGTCAGTTTCTCCGTGCTGCTGTTCCAGGACATCGCGGTGGCGCCGATCCTGGTGTTCGTCTCCCTGGCTGGGATCGAAAGCGACACCATCCTGCTGGAGCTTGGCTGGGTGGCGATCAAGGCCGTGGCCGCCGTGGCGGTGATCCTGATCGCGGGGCGCTTCGTGCTGCACGGGCTGTTCCGCTGGGCGGCCCAGACCCGGGACCGGGAAATGTTCACGGCTTTGGCCATGCTGGCAGCCCTGGCCACCGGTTTCACCACCCATGCCGCCGGGCTGTCGGCGGAACTGGGCGCGTTCCTGGCCGGGCTGGTGCTGGCCACCGGCAAGACCTACCGCCACCAGGTCGAAGCGGATATCGAGCCGTTCAAGGGCATCTTGCTGGGCTTCTTCTTCATGACCGTCGGCATGTCCGTCGACCCGGCCCTGTTGAGCGATCAGGGGGCGACGGTGCTGGCAATCGTGCTGGGCCTCTTGGCGATCAAGGCCGCGTTGCTGTTTGGCTTGGGTCTGGTGTTCGGCCTTGGGCTTGGCCTGTCGGTCCGGGTGGCGCTGACCCTGGCCGAATCCGGAGAATTCGCCTTCGTGATCCTGGCCCTTGCGGTCGGCAACGGCCTGATCGGGGACGATGTCAGCCAGATCCTGGTCATGGCGGTCGCGATCAGCATGATGCTGACCCCGCTTCTGGCCGCGGCCGGCCGCGGCGTGCAGACCCGGCTGGAGGGGCGCCGGCGCGACGGGCCGGACACCGGCGATCCGGACGCCCAGGATCTGCGCGACCACGTCATCCTGGCGGGTTTCGGCCGGGTCGGCCAGACCGTGGGCCACTTGCTGGAGCAAAAGGAGATTCCCTACATCGCCATCGATGCCGATCCGGGCCGGGTCGAGGCGGCCCGGGGCCAGAACCATGCCGTGATCTTCGGCAATGTCGGCCAGGCGGAAATCCTGGACCAGGCCGGCGCCGACCGGGCCCGGGCGATCGTGGTGACCGTGAACGAACCGAAGCTGGCCGAACGGATCGTCGGCAGCTTGAGGGTCCGGTTCCCCCATGTGCCGATCCTGGCCCGGGCCCACGACCACACCCATTCCACCCTGTTGCGGGACCGGGGCGCGCATCTGGTGGTGCCGGAGGCGGTCGAGGCCAGCCTGCAATTGGGCCGGGAGGTGCTGAAGCTGTCCGGCACCGCGGCCGAGGACATCGACCAGATTCTGACCGGCATCCGCGACCGGGATTACGAGGCGCTGGCCCGGATCATCCCAGCGGGCGGGGAGCGGTGATCACGCCTCCAGCATCCGGCGCAGCATTTCCACGTCTTCGGCGAAGGCGCGGTCGGTGCCGCACAACTCCTCCACCTTCTAGACCGCGTGCATTACCGTGGTGTGGTCCCGGCCGCCGAAT
>CAYNRD010000521.1:0-2176 GCA_964399515.1 uncultured Mycobacteriaceae bacterium
GCCTCGGGCGGGAACTCCACCCTCAGCCCATGCCTGTGAATGGCGATCTGGCTGATCGCGCGAGGGTCGGACGCGGTGCCGATCACCTCGGTCACGGCCATCCGGGGCCGACCCAGGGCCGGGCTGTCCGCCATGGCCTGGCAGACCACCAGCTCACCATCCCGGGCGCCGGCCAAGTCGGCCTCGGCCACGAACACGCCGTCGGGCCCGCCCCGGGCGGCCTTGCGCTCGACCGCGTGCACGGTGCCGCCGCCCCGGACCCGGCGCAGCTGGCCCACGAAACGCAGCGGATCGCGCCGATCCAGCCGCTTGATCACCTGGCCGGCATACCCGCCCGCCTCGGCCGGGCTCAGCCGGACCAGCGCCTGGTCGCCGATCCCCAGCGCCTGGCCGCCCCTGGTCTCGGACAGGATGGTGATCCGGGGCGGCGGATCGACCGGCGATTGCTTGGGTGCCGCCAGCGGGCGGCCATCGGCGTCCAACCCGGTGACGGTGACCACGGTGACCGGCGGCAGGCGGTCGGCCCGCTGCCAGCGCCGGTTCGGCGCCCGTTCGATCCGGCCCTGGGATTCCAGCGTCTTCAGCGCCTCGCGCAGGTCCGCCCGGGCCTCGCCCTTGACGCAGAAGGCGTCGGCCAGCTCCCGCCGGGTCACCGGGCTGCCGGCCGCCCGGATGAACTCGGCCAGGGCGTCCAGGCTGGGGACGGGCCCGGTCACCCGGCGTCGACCGTGGTCGTGCCCATGGGTTTGCCGGCGGCCATCTTCTTGGCCGGCGCCTTCTTGGCGGTGGTTTTCTTGGCGACCGGTTTGGCGTCGGCGGCCTTGGCGTCCGCCTTGGCCGCGGTCTTGCTGGCCTTGCCGGCGGCCTTGGCCCCAGCCTTGGGGGAAGATCCGGCCTTCGCGGCCTTGGCGGCCAGCAGGGCGATCGCCTGTTCGGCGGTCAGGCTGTCCACCTCCTGGCCCTTGGGCAGGGAGGCCATCAGCTTCTTGTGCTTGACATAGGGGCCGTAGCGGCCGTTGTGCACGGTCATCGGCCCGCCATCGGGGTGGTCGCCCAGCTCCTTCAACGGTGCGGCGGAGGCGGGGCCCCGGGCCGTGGCCAGCAATTCCATGGCCCGGTTCATGCCCACGGTCAGCACATCATCGCCGGCGGGCAGGGATTTGAACGCGCCGTCATGCTTCAGATAGGGGCCGAACCGGCCGATGCCGGCTTGGATCTCCTTGCCGGTTTCGGGGTGGGTGCCAACCATGCGCGGCAGGCCCAACAGCGCCAGGGCGGTCTTCAGGTCGACATCGGCCGGCGCCAGCCCGCGCGGCAGGGAACAGCGCTTGGGCTTCTCGGTCTTGTCGGCGCCGTCCTCCTCCTTGGGGCCCAGCTGCACATACAGCCCGTACGGCCCCTTGCGCAGGCTGACCGGCAGGATGGTCGCCGGATCCTCCCCCAGCTGTTTGGGATAGGGCTGGTCCGCGTCCCCATCCTCGCCCGGCACCGCCAGCGGCCGGGTGTACCGGCAGTCCGGATAGTTGGAGCAGCCGATGAACGCCCCGGTGCGGGACAGGCGCAGGCCCAGCCGGCCGTCGCCGCAGCTGGGGCACACCCGGGGGTCGCTGCCATCGGCCCCCTTGGGGAAGAAGTGCGGCCCCAACTCCTCGTCCAGGGCGTCGATGACCTGGGTGATGGTCAGATCCTTGGTGCCGCCGATCGCCTGGGAGAACGCATCCCAGAAGTCCCGCAGCACCTGTTTCCAATCGGCGGCGCCGCCGGAGATCTCGTCCAACTGCTCTTCCAGCCGGGCGGTGAAGTCATACTCCACATAGCGGGTGAAGAAGCTGGACAGGAAGGTGGTGACCAGCCGGCCCCGGTCCGACGGCACGAAGCGCCGTTTGTCCAGCACCACGTAATCCCGGTCCTGCAGCACCTGCAGGATCGAGGCGTAGGTGGACGGGCGGCCGATGCCCAGCTCCTCCATCTTCTTGACCAGGCTGGCCTCGGTGTAGCGCGGCGGCGGCTCGGTGAAGTGCTGTTTGGGCGTGATCTTGTCCTGGGCCAGCGCCTCGCCCTCGGCCATGGCTGGCAGGCGGTTGGAGAACGCGTCCTCCGCCGTGTCGTCCATGCCCTCTTCATAGACCTTCAAAAAGCCGTCGAAGACCACGACCGAACCCGTGGCGCGCAGGCC
>CAYNRD010000522.1:0-2175 GCA_964399515.1 uncultured Mycobacteriaceae bacterium
CCGGCGGCGCGGCAACGGGGCGGCGGCCAGGAACGCCGGCGCCGGGCCGGGACCGAACCCGTGGCGCTGCTGGCCGGCTTCGCCGCCGCCGCCCGGGCGGTGGCCGCCGGGTGGCGGGCGGAGGCGGCGGCGCAAGCGGCGCTGTTGGGCCGGTTGGAACGGCACCTGCGCGCCCTGCGGCCCGAGGCGGTGATCCTGGGCGCGGGTGCCGCCCGGCTGGCCAACACCTGTTGCGTCGCACTGCCCGGTGCGGGCTCGGACCTGCAGGTGATGGCCCTGGACCTGGCCGGCTTCCAGGTCAGCGCCGGGGCCGCCTGTTCCTCGGGCAAGGTTGCTCAAAGCCCGGTCCTGGCCGCCATGGGCCATGGGCCGGAGATCGCGTCCTGCTCGATCCGGGTCAGCCTGGGGCCGGACACCACCGAGGCTGACATCGACCGCTTCGCCCAGGCGTGGCACGCCATGGCCGGGCGCCTGATCGCCTCCGACCGGCGGGCCATCGCATGATCCGGTTTCTGAGCGTGGTGCTGGGGGCCGTGCTGTGCGTGATCGGCGTGATCTTGACGCCGTTGCCGATCCCGTTGGGCTTGCCGCTGGTCGCGGTTGGGCTGGCGGTGCTGATTTCCTCCAGCCAGCTGGTGCGGGATTGGGTGCGGGAGCGGCGGACCAAGAACCCGGGCCTGGAACATATGGTCGTGGGCGTGGAACGGCGCCTGCCGCCCCGGTGGCGGATCCCGTTTGTCCGCACCCGGCCCCGAAAGCCGCCCGGCGTGAACCCGGGCTGAGCCGCCATGGCCCCGCGCGCGGTAACCCTGACCATCATCGACCCCGACGGCACGCCCCATGGCCTGACCGTCCAGGCCGGCCTGTCCCTGCTGGAAATCGCCCAGCAGCATGGGTTCGAGGTCGAGGGCACCTGCGAGGGGTCGATGGCCTGCGCCACCTGCCACATGATCGTCGATCCCGCCTGGGCGCCCCGGCTGCCGGAGATGAGCGAGGCCGAACAGGACATGCTGGACCTGGCCGACGGCGTGTGCGCGACCTCGCGCCTGGGCTGCCAGGTGGTGGTCACCGCCGCCCTGGACGGGCTGGTGGTGCGCCTGCCAAAATCCTGACTGCCGCGCAAGGGTACTGACCGGGCCACGCGCATTCTGTGCGAGTCATTCTCAACGCTGTGTGGGCTAGCATTTTCCGGTCAAATGCTTAAATCGAATTCTGTAACGCGGGACAGCGCGGTTCGCCGCCGCTATAATCCCGACTAATCCGGTTGGATATTGGGCACCTACGATCCGGCGCCGATCCAATCCGAACGTCCCTGACCCGTTGGAGCACTGCATGGCTGTCGAGCAAGAAACCATCGAAACCGTCGAGGCGGTCGCCAACGAAAAATACAAGTGGGGCTTCGTCACCGACATTGAGATGGAGACCGCACCCAAGGGCCTGAACGAGGACATCGTCCGATTCATCTCGGCCAAGAAGAACGAGCCGGACTGGATGCTGGACTGGCGGCTGAAGGCATTTCGCACCTGGCAAGCCATGGACGAGCCCGATTGGGCCAAGGTCAACTATCCGCCGATCGATTATCAGGACGCCTACTACTACGCCGCACCCAAGAGCGACGAAGACCGGCCCAAGAGCCTGGACGAGGTCGACCCCAAGCTTCTGGAAACCTATGAGAAGCTGGGCATTCCCCTGTCCGAGCAGAAGATCCTGGCCGGTGTGGTCGCGGTGGACGCGGTGTTCGATTCGGTGTCGGTTGCGACCACGTTCAAGACCAAGCTGAAGGAAGCGGGCGTGATCTTCAGCTCGATTTCGGAAGCAATCCAGGACCACCCGGAGCTGATTAAAAAGTACCTGGCGTCGGTGGTGCCGGTGGGCGACAACTATTTCGCCGCCCTGAACTCCGCCGTGTTCACCGACGGGTCGTTCGTCTACATCCCCAAGGGCGTGCGCTGCCCCATGGAGTTGTCGACCTATTTCCGCATCAATGCCGAGAATACCGGACAGTTCGAGCGCACCCTGATCATCGCCGACGAAGGCTCCTACGTCTCCTATCTGGAAGGCTGCACCGCCCCCCAGCGCGATGAGCATCAGTTGCACGCGGCGGTGGTCGAGCTGATCGCGCTGGACGATGCGGAGATCAAGTACTCCACGGTCCAGAACTGGTATCCGGGCGAC
>CAYNRD010000523.1:0-2174 GCA_964399515.1 uncultured Mycobacteriaceae bacterium
CGCCCGCCCCCGCGGCCGAGGGCGGTGCCGCGGCGTCCGCGGCATCCGGGGCCGAGGAGGCGCCGCCCGCCGCCCTGACCGCGGCCGCCCCCGAGCCGGCGACCGGCCCCGGCCGCATCCTGATCGAGGCCTTTCGCCTGCATCTGGACGCCAGCGCCGAGGGCGGCGGCGACCAGGACGTCACGCTGCACCTGACCGGAGCCCTGTTCTGCCCGTCGGGCGGCTGGTTCAAAAAGGAACGCAAGCTGGGGCCGGTGGCGGTCAACCTGACCAGCAAGCCCAGGGCCGACCTGACCGAGCCCGGGCGCAGCCTGGGCAAGCTGGTCCGGCGCCGGGAGGGGCATTTCGGGCTGATCTGCGCGGACCCGGCGGAGGTCTTGCGCCTGTACCACTGCCTGACCGCCACCGACCCCCACACCACCGATCTGGTCGAGCTGCGCCTGGGCCTGAGCCCGTCGCTGACCGAGCGCACGCCCCAGGGCCACGCGGTCTGCCATTACCGCCTGTCGATCGGCCATGCGGTGACCGGCAACCGGCGCCTGGCCGGTGAGCCGAAGGCCTAGGGGTGCCGGTGGCCGAAGCCGCGCCCCGGGCCTGGCAGCGGATGTTGAGCGGCCGGCGGCTGAACCTGCTGGACCCCTCCCCCCTGGATATCGAGATCGGGGACATCGCCCATGGCCTGGCGCGGGTGTCGCGCTGGAACGGCCAGACCAGCGGGGATTACGCGCTGTCGGTCGCCCAGCACTGCCTGATGGTCGAGGCCGTGGTCGCCGATCAGGGGGCGGTGCCCGGCCTGTGCCTGGCCGCCCTGCTGCATGACGGGCCGGAATACGTCATCGGTGACATGATCAGCCCGTTCAAGGCCCAGATCGGCCAGGACTACAAGCGCATCGAACAGGCCTTGGAACAGGCGATCCATGTCCGGTTCGGGCTGCCGGCGCGCCTGCCGGAGGCCTGGCACGCCAAGATCAAGGAGGCGGACCGGATCTGCGCCTTCGCCGAGGCCGTCGATCTGGCCGGTTTCGCCGAGGAGGAGGCCCGGCGGATCTTCGGCGTGCGCAGGAAGCGTCGCCTGCCGCCCGCTCCGATCCTGCCGTGGCCGCCCAACCAGGCCGCCCGCCGCTACCTGACCCGCTTCGCCGCCTTGGAACGCCTGTGCGCGGCGTGACCCGGCCTCAGTCGTCCCGGTCCTTGTCCAGGCGGCGGGCCATGTAGATCTTGGACAGGGCGCGCAAGGTTTCCTCATGCCGTTGGGAGGTCTTGGCGGGCTTGTCCTTGGGGCTGACCAGGGCGGTCATGCCGCGCGGCGGGGTCTTGGTCTTGCCGATATTGCGGCTCATCTGGCCGACCAGGCTGTCCATGGCGGTGTCGGTCAGGCCCCGGCGCCGGCCGCCGCCACCGGCGGGACGGGCCTTGGCCGCCGCCGGCTTGCCGCCGCCGGCCCCGCCCGCCTCCTTCTGGAATGCGTGGCTCAAGATGCCCTTCATGAACGGCGTCACCAGGGCCAGCAGCAGTTCGTGATCCTGGGTGCACCGCTCCCACAACAGCTTGTGGGCCATCTGGGCCCGGCCGTTGGCCTTGATGATCGCGTCCCGGACCTTCGCCCGGATTTCCGGTGTGTCCGCTGGACCCATGGCGGCTGCTCCTCCCCTTCCGATTGGCGGATTGTACTTGGTCTGGCGCCGCCGAACACCGCAAACTGGCCCTTTGCCGGCACAATCGCCGGCACGGGCACCGGCGCGTTGTGCCCAGGGGGGAGGAGAGCGTCCCATGCGCGTTGACGTGTTCCATGATCTGGTCTGCCCCTGGTGCTATCTGGGCAAGGGGCGGCTGCAGCGCGCGCTCGCGGCCCGGTCGGGGCTGGAGATCCAGGTGGTCTGGCGACCGTTCTTGCTCAATCCCGGCATCCCCGCCGACGGGCTGGACCGCACCACCTATCTGGACCTGAAATACGGCAGCCGGGAACGGGCCCGCCAGGCCCAGGACATGATCACCCAAACCGCCCGCAAGGATGGGGTCGACCTGGACTTCAGCCGGGTCACGGTGGTGCCGTCCACGTTGACCGCCCACCGGCTGGTGACCGTCGCCGCCCGGATGGGCTTCTCCCAGTCCGACCTGATCGACCGGATGTTCCAGGCCTATCTGATCGAGGGCCGCAATACCGGCGACCGCGA
>CAYNRD010000524.1:0-2168 GCA_964399515.1 uncultured Mycobacteriaceae bacterium
CGCCCGCCGGACGAGCGGGGCGAGCCGGAGATCCCCGCCCGCACGCCCGACCAGGTCGAATGGCTGGATGACGGCGACCGCAAGGTCAAACAACCCCGCCAGGTGGCCTGAGCCCCGGTCACCCCGACCGCAGGTAGCGCACCGCCGCGTCCCGCTCGAACAGATACAACAAGACCCGCAGCGCCGCGCCCCGGTCGCCGGTCAGCTCCGGCCGGGTGGCCAGCACTGCCCGGGCGTCGGTCTGGGCCAGGGCGATCAGATCGCCGGCCTGGGCCAGATCGCACAGCCGCCCGTCCGGCAGGCCGCTTTGGCGCTTGCCCAGCACATCGCCGCCGCCGCGCAGGCCCAGGTCCCGCTCGGCGATCTCGAAGCCGTCATGGCTGTCGCGCAGGGCCTTCAGGCGGTCGGCGGCCACGGCCCCCAGGGGTGGGGCGTAGATCAGCAGGCAGGTGCCCGGGGCGTCGCCCCGGCCGACCCGGCCGCGCAGCTGGTGCAGCTGGGCCAGGCCGAAGCGCTCGGCATGCTCGACCACCATCACCGTCGCGGCGGGCACATTGACGCCAACCTCGATCACCGTGGTCGCCACCAGCAGCCCGATCCCCCCGGCCACGAACCGCTCCATCACCGCGTCCTTGTCCCGGGGCTTCAGCTGCCCGTGGATCAGCCCGCAGCGGTCGGCGCCATAGACCTCCGCCAGCACCCGGTGGCGCGAGCTGGCGTCGGTCAGCTCGGGCGTCTCCTCGCTGTCCTCCACCGCCGGGCAGACCCAGAACGCCTGGGTGCCGGCGTCCAGCTTGCGGCCCAGCCCGGCTACCACCTCATCCAGCCGATCCCGGGTGATCACCCGGGTGTCCACCGGCACCCGGCCGGGCGGCATGCCCCAGATCGCCGAGGCGTCCATGTCCCCGTACAGCGCCATTTGCAAACTGCGCGGAATCGGCGTGGCGGTCATGGCCAGCACATCGGTGGCGCTGCCCTTGTCGGTCAAGCCCAGGCGCTGATCGACGCCGAACCGGTGCTGTTCATCAATCACCGCCAGGCGCAGGTCCCGAAACGTCACATCGGCCTGGATCAGGGCGTGGGTCCCGACCGCAACCGGCGTGGTGCCCGATGCCAGCCTGCCCAGCACCCGCTCCCGGGCCTTGCCCTTGTCCCGGCCGGTCAACAGCGCGGTGTCCAGGCCCAAGGGCGTGAACATCTCGGCCAGGCTGTGATGATGTTGACGGGCCAACAGCTCGGTCGGTGCCATCAGGGCCGCCTGGCCGCCGGCCTCGATGACATCGGCCACGGCGCAGGCCGCGACCACGGTCTTGCCCTAGCCGACATCGCCCTGCAGCGGCCTGAGCATGCGGGTCTCGGCGCGCAGGTCCCGGTCGATCTCCGCCAGGGCGGAGACCTGGCCCGGGGTCAGCGCGAAGGGCAGGGACGCCATCAGCCGCCGGCGCAGATCCCCCGGTGGCGCGATCGCCCGCCCGGGCCGCGCCCGGGACCGGGCGCGCAGGATCTGCAGCGCCAGCTGCATCGACAGCACCTCGTCATAGGCCAGCCGGCGCCGGGCCGGGCCGTCGGGCGCCAGGTCCGCCTCGGCCGCGGGGCGGTGTACGGATCGCAGGGCGGTGCCGAATGCCGGCCAGCCCTCCCGCGCCACCAAGGCCGGATCATGCCACTCCGGCAGAGCGCCGATCAGATCCAGACACTGGCCCAAGACCCGGGTGATGGTCTTGGGCGACAGGCCGGCGGTCAGCGGATAGACCGGCTCCAGCCGGGCGATGGTCTCCAGCTGATCGGCGGGACCGATGTGGTCCGGATGGGCCATCTGGGCGCCGCCGTGATAGAACTCCACCCCGCCGGTGATCGCCCGCAGGCTGCCGGGGGGCAGTTGGGCTTCCAGCCAGTCCCGCCGGCCGCCGAAGAACACCAGCTCGATCTCCCCGCTTGCGTCATGGCAGCGCACCCGGTGCGGCTTGCGCCGGCCGCCGCCGGGGGTATGGCCGGCCACGGTCACCACCAAAGTCGCCAGCCCGGCCCCGCCTAGATCGCCGATTTGGCGCACCTGCCGGCGGTCGACCGCGCCCGAGGGCAGGTGGAACAGCAGGTCGATGACCCGCGGGCCGCACAGCCGCTCGAACAGCTTGGCGTTCTTGGCGCCGACGCCGGGCAGGCTGTCC
>CAYNRD010000525.1:0-2168 GCA_964399515.1 uncultured Mycobacteriaceae bacterium
ATGAAGACCATCCCGCCCAGCTACATGCGGGCGGCGAAATCCCTGGGCGCGACCGACTGGACGGCGTTCTGGAGGGTCTATTTCCCGCAAAGCGTGCCGGGCATCGGGGCCGGCGCCGTGCTCGTGTTCATCCTGGCGATTGGCTACTACATCACGCCGGAACTGGTCGGCGGCACGTCGGGCATCTTCATTTCCAACCGCATCGCCTTCCACATCGGCTCCAGCCTCAATTGGGGGCTGGCGGCGGCGTTGGCGGTGATCCTGCTGGCGGCGGTGTTGATCCTTTATTACACCTACGACCGGCTGGTCGGCATCGACAACGTCAAGCTGGGCTAACGGGAGAGGGGTTGACCATGGGGCTGCCTGTCTACGCCTCGCCGCTGCAGAAGACCTGGTTCTACACCTATCGGACCCTGTGCGCGGCGATCTTCATCTTCCTGATCGCGCCAATCCTGGTCATCCTGCCGCTCAGCTTCAACGCCGAGGATTTCTTCACCTTCACCGCGGCGACGGTCGCCCTGGACCCCGACGGCTATTCGCTGAAGCATTACCGGGATTTCTTCACCAACCCGAACTGGCAACAGGCGTTGGTGAACTCCTTGCAGATCGCACCCATGGCGACGTTGTTGTCGGTGGGGTTCGGCACCCTGGCGGCGATCGGGTTGAGCCGCCCGCATGTGCCCTATAGCGGGGCGATCATGGCGCTGTTGATCTCGCCCATGATCGTGCCGCTGATCATCTCGGCGGCGGGGATGTTCTTCTTCTATTCCCGAATCGGGTTGCAGGGCACCTATTGGGGCGTGGTGCTGGCCCACGCAACGCTGGGCGTGCCGTTCGTGATCATCACCGTCACGGCCACACTGGTCGGCTTCGACCGCTCGCTGGAGCGGGCGGCGGCCAGCCTGGGCGCGGGGCCGGTGCGCACCTTCTTCAAGATTCAGATGCCGCTGATCCTGCCGGGCGTCATCTCCGGCGGGCTGTTCGCCTTCATCACCAGCTTCGATGAGGTGGTGGTGGTGCTGTTCGTGGGCTCGGCCGGCCAGAAGACCCTGCCCTGGCAAATGTTCACCGGTCTGCGCGAACAGATCTCCCCGACCATCCTGGCGGTCGCCTCGATCCTGGTGGTGCTGTCGATCGTGCTTCTGACCACGGTGGAACTGCTGCGCCGCCGGTCCGAACGCCTGCGCGGCATGAGCCCGACCTGACGCCCAGGGGCGATCAGGCCGGGCCGGCCGGTTAGGGCCCGGGGGTGATGCCGTTCAGGATCAGATCCCCGACCAAGTCCGCGTAGGCATGCCGTGCGTCCAGGCTGTCGTCCCGGTTCCACATGTAAAACCAGTTCAGCATGCCGAACAGGGACATGGTGGTGGCGCGCAGGCGCTTGGCGTCGCCCGTGAACCGGGCCGGCGCCACCCCCCGCACTACCTCGGACACCTGGGTGATGATCTCCCGCTGGACGTCGCGCAGGCGCCGCTGCTGGGCCTCGGGCAATACCCGCATCTCTGCGATCTGGACCCGGTGGTGATCGTCGGCACCGTGATAGGCCAGCAGGATTTCCAGGATCACGGCGCGCAGATGCGCCTGCGGCCCCGCGCCCGGATCGGGCACGGCGGCGATCCGATCCCGCAAATCCGTCAAATGATTGTCCAGAAGGTCGAACAGCAAGGCATCCTTACTGTCGTAATAATGGTAGATCGCCGCCTTGGACAGCCCGCAGGCCGCCGCCACGGCGCTGACCGACGCGCGGTGGAAGCCCTGTTCGGCGAACACGCGGGCGGCCGTGTCCAGGATCTGGGACCGCTTTTGGTCGTGGTCGGCGGCGATGGTCCGGGCCATGGGCGAACCGGCCGCGGTCAGGGGCCGGGGCGGGCGTCGACCACGCGCTTGGCCTTGCCCTCGGACCGGGCGACGCCGTCGGGGTCCGCCACCTGGATTTCGGCGGTCACCCCGATCACCTCCTTGATGCGGGTTTTCAGCTCCGCCGCCGCCTTGGTGCGGCTGACCGCGTCCGCGTGGTCGGCCAAGGCCTCCACATGCACGCGCATGGCGTCCATCCGCCCCTCCCGGTACAGCTCGCTCTGGAAATGCGGGGCCAGGCCGGCCACCGCCAGCAATTGCTCCTCCACCTGGCTCGGGACCCCATTGACCCCGCGCAGGAAGATCATGTC
>CAYNRD010000526.1:0-2162 GCA_964399515.1 uncultured Mycobacteriaceae bacterium
GCAGTCGGAGCCGGTCGTGCGCGTGCAACGGGCCGACCCTGCGGGCCTGTTCGGGAAAACCGCGAACACCGAACCGGACCGACACTTTTTTTAGGACATGATTAAACGCTGGTGGGCCGCGTCGGGCCGGCATGCCTTTTTTTGATCGGAATAACTGCGTCGAGAAATTCAATAAAATCAGTTTAGTAAAATCTTATATAAAAAATATAATAAATTCAAACAAAAGAAATCTTGGCAACCTAGGCAAAAACGGGGCAAGCGTCCGGCGATAAATTGCGCGTGACGGGTCTGGCTTTCAGGGTAACTATGGTTACTTATATGACACCGGTTGCATCAAGCATCCGCGTCTTTGGTTTTACATCCTTCCCTCCCGGAGCTGGCCCTGAACGGCCTGCCGAACTTCTCGTTTGTATACTTTGCACACGAACCGAACCGAGCGATGGGTACCATGGTAAGCAATATTTCCTTGAAGGTCCTGATTACCGGCGGGGTTGGGCTGATCATCGTCCTGATGTTGGCGCTGGGCGGCGCCCTGTTGTGGAGCCTGACCGACAGCGGCGACCGGTTCGACCGCTTCCATGGCTTGGCCAAGCAAAATGTCATCGTCTCCGACATCGCGGCCGGCCTGTCGGCGGCGCGCCGTGCGGAGAAGGAATACCTCACCCGACCGACCGACGCGGCGGCGGACCAGGTCCGCGCCCATCTCGATCGGGTGCGGGGGTTGAGCGCCACCGCCGAGGCCGCCATCGCCGACACGCAGATCATGGCCGATGTGTCCCGGATCTCTAGCCTGGTGGAAGAGTATGCCGCCGCCTTCGAGGAGTTGGTCGCCAACCAAACGGAGATCACCTTCCTGGTCGAGCAGGAATTGCTGCCCGGCGCCGAGGGCATGCGCGACCAGCTGCGCGACATCATGACCACCGCCCGCGATCAGGCGAACCTGGCCGGCGTCTACGCGACCGCGACGGCGCTGGATTTGTTTCTCAGCGGCCGGCTGAGCGTGCTGCTGTTCATTCAGACCCATGATCCCCAGGTGGCCTCGGTCGCCAATGACGAGTTGGACCAGTTCGCCGAGGCCCGCCAGGCCATCCTGGACGTCGTGCCCGAGGGGCAGGCGGACCAGGCGATCGGGGAGGTCGCCATCTTCAGCTCCAACTTCCACCTGGCCTTCAATGACTTGGAATCCTATGTCGCCGATCAGGACAGCCTGATCGATACCCGTCTGGAAACCCTTGGGCCGCGGATCATTGACCTGTCCGAGCAGGTGGCCAGCCAGCTGCAACGGGCCCAACAGGCGTTGGGTGATCGGGAAGCGGCGGCCACCGCCGCCACCGTCACCACCATGGCCAGCCTGGTGGCCGCCGTGCTGGTGGTGGTGATCCTGGTGGGGGTCATGTTGATGGCGCTGGTGTTGCGGCCGATCCGGCGGATTACCGACGCCATGGCGCGCCTGTCCGACGGGGACACCGAGGCCGAGATCCAGGCCGCCGACGGCCGCAATGAAATCGGTGCCATGGCCCGCACGTTGATGGTGTTCCGGGACAATCTGGTCGAGACCGAGCGGCTGCGCACCGAGCGGGAGGCGGCCGAGGCCAAGGCGAATGCCGAACGCAGCGCCGCGCGCCGGGAAATGGCCGACGATTTCGAGCGCGCCATGGCCGGCATTGTCGATGCCCTCGGCGCGTCGGCCAGCGAGGTCGGCGGCGTGTCCCGGGCGGTCCTGGGGGTCGCCGAACGCGGCAACACCGAAGGGGCCAAGGTCGCCCAGGTGGCCGAGACCGCCACCGACCGCGTGCAGACCGCCGCCAGCGCGTCCAACAAGATCAAGGACGCGCTGAACGAAATCGCCCACCAGGCCGATGCCGCCACCACCACCTCCCGCGCCGCGGTCGACCTGGCCGACAGCACCAATGACAAGGTGCAGTCCCTGGCCGCCAGCGCCGATGCCATCGGCGACGTGGTCAAGCTGATCTCGGACATCGCCGAGCAGACCAACTTGCTGGCCTTGAATGCCACCATCGAGGCCGCCCGCGCCGGGGAAGCCGGTCGGGGCTTCGCGGTCGTCGCCGGCGAGGTCAAGAACCTGGCCACGCAGACCGCGTCCGCCACCGCCAAGGTCTCCGCCCAGCTCAATCAGCTGCGGGCCGTGACCGACAGCGTCG
>CAYNRD010000527.1:0-2159 GCA_964399515.1 uncultured Mycobacteriaceae bacterium
GGCGGTTGTATCAGGGCAGGCGCGCGCCTGGGCCTTTGCGGTCAGCGCCTGTTGTTCGACCTCGGGCGCCACCCGGAAGCTTTCGCCGCAGCCGCACCGGTCCACTTCGTTGGGGTTGTTGAACACGAAGCGCGCGCCCAGATCCTCCTCCACCCAGTCCATGGTGGTGCCGATCAGGAACATGGTCGAGGTGGGCTCGATCAACAGCTTCACGCCATTGGCCTCCACCATGTCCTCGAAGCGCTTTTGCTCCTCGGCGTATTCCATGAAATAGGCGTGGCCGGAGCAGCCGGTGGATTTGACGCCCACGCGCAGGCCCAGGACCTCCCGCCCCTCCTGGCGGCCCCGGTCGAAGATCTCCTTCAAGCGCTTGGCGGCCGTGTCGGTGATGGTGATCGGGCTGGGCAACGGGCGGCGGGCCATCTTGGCACTCCTCTCAAGCTCGGGCGGCGCACACTGTGCGAACCGTTCTCACATCATATCGGGATGATCGGGCCAATGACAAGGGACACAGATCATTCCGCGGGCACCGCCGCGGTCCCATCCTGGGGCGCGCGTTTGGCGGCCTTGCGGGCGGCGATCCGTTGGCCGGTCTTGTGCGCTTCCCAAAAGATCCAGATCAGCGGCAGCACCTTCACGCCCAGCATCAGCCCCACGAAGCTTGCCCAATCGAAATCCATCCCGCCCTCCGTCAGTAGAAGCCGAGCGCCAGCCGCGCATCCTCGGACGCCATGTCGATCGACCAGGGCGGGTCCCAGGTCAGCTCCACATGGGCGCCGGTGATGCCTGGCACGTTTTCGATGCCTTCCTTGACCACCGGCGGCATCTGGTCGGCGACCGGGCAGCCGGGGGCGGTGACGGTCATGTCGCACTTGACCGAACCGTCCGGGGCGATGTCCAGAGTGTAGATCAGGCCCAGATCATAGATGTTGATCGGAATTTCCGGGTCGTGGACCAACATCAGGTTCTCGATGATCTTGGCCTTCAGCGCGTCCACATCCTGGGGGCCGTCTGGGGCCGGGTCGGTCTTCTTGTGCGCCCAATCGGGGACTTCGACCTCAAGATGCATCATCTCGGCCGGCATGCCCATATAGGGGTTATAACCCATCGACATCGCGTGCTCCCTTGGTTCCGTCAGCCCTTGACCACAGCCCTCACGCCGCCCCGGCCTGGAGGCCTTGGGAGCCGGCCTGGGCCAGCCCCCGGATGCGCTTGACCATGGAGGCCAGGCCGTTCGAGCGCGTCGGGCTCAAATGGGTGTCCAGGCCGATCTCGCCGATAAAGCGCGGCGGGCTGGACAGTATCTCAGCCGCGGTGCGGTTGTCATAGATTTGCAGGAGCAGCGCGATCAGGCCAGAGACGATGAACGCGTCCGAGGTGGCCGCCAGGCGCAAGCGCTCGCCATGCCATTCGCCGATCATCCAGACCTGGCTCTGGCAGCCCTGGACCTTGGTCGCCTCGGTCTTCAACTCCGCCGGCAGATCCGGCAGTTTGCGGCCCAGGGCGATGATCTGGGCGAAGCGGTCGTCCCAATCGTCGAAGAAGCCGAAATCGTCGATGATTTCGTCCTGCACCGCGTCGATGCTGTGCTCGGGGGCCGGCTGGTCCGCGAAAATCATGGTGACACCGCCCCTCAGGCCGCGAACATCTTGTTGACCCGCTCCAGGCTGTCGGCCAGCCGGGCGATCTCGGCGCGGGTGTTGTACAGCCCGAAGCTGGCCCGGGCGGTCGCCGGGACGTCGAAGCGCTGCATCACCGGTTGGGCGCAGTGGTGGCCGGCGCGCACCGCAACCCCGTGCCGGTCGATGATGGTGCCGACATCGTGCGGGTGGGCTTCGGCCATGGTGAAGGACAAGACACTGGCCTTGGCCTCGGCCCGGCCGATGATGGTGACACCCCCGATCGCCTCGATCCGGTCGGTGGCATAGGCCAGCAAGTCCGCCTCATGGGCGGCGATCCGGTCCAGCCCGATGCCGTTGACATAGTCGATCGCGGCCCCCAGGCCGATGGCCTGGGCGATCGGCGGCGTGCCGGCCTCGAACTTGTGCGGCAGGTCGGCCCAACTCGACCCCTCCAGGGTGACGGTGCGGATCATGTCGCCGCCGCCCTGATAGGGCGGCATGGCCTCCAGCAGGCTTTCCCGGGCCCCCACACCCCCC
>CAYNRD010000528.1:0-2147 GCA_964399515.1 uncultured Mycobacteriaceae bacterium
TGCACGGACGTGATCGAGCCCTTTGTCGTTGAGGTGATGCGCTCCTGCAGGGCGCCCATATCCGTCGCCAGGGTCGGCTGGTAGACCACGGCCGAGGGGATACGGCCCAAAAGAGCGGACACTTCGGCGCCCGCCTGGGTGAAGCGGAAGATGTTGTCCACGAAGAACAGCACGTCCTGACCGCCGTCCATGTCACGGAAATATTCCGCGAGCGTCAGACCAGTCAAACCGACGCGGGCGCGGGCGCCCGGGGGCTCGTTCATCTGGCCATACACGAGGGAGGCTTTCGAGCCTTCGCCGCCGCCTTCCTTATTCACATTGGAATCGATCATTTCCCAGTAGAGGTCATTGCCTTCCCGCGTGCGCTCACCCACGCCGGCGCACACCGAATAGCCGCCATGCTGCTTGGCGATGTTGTTGATCAATTCCATGATCGTCACGGTCTTGCCGACGCCGGCACCGCCGAACAGGCCGATCTTGCCGCCCTTGGCGTAGGGGCCCAGCAAATCGACAACCTTGATGCCGGTGACCAGCTGTTCGGTCTCGGTCGCCTGGTCGACATAGGTGGGCGCTTCCCGGTGGATCGGCAGGCGCTTTTCGCTGGGCACCGCCGGCTTGTCGTCCACGGGGTCGCCGACCACGTTCAGGATCCGGCCCAGAACCTCCGGGCCGACCGGCACGGTGATCGGCGCCCCGGTATCGACCGTCTTCTGGCCGCGGACCATGCCGTCGGTGGAGTCCATGGCAATCGCGCGGACGGTGTTTTCCCCCAGATGCTGGGCCACTTCCATCACCAGGGTCCGGCCGTCTTCACCCTGCACCGCGATTTCGGTGGTCAGCGCGTTCAGGATCGCCGGCAAGGCGCCTTCGAACTGCACGTCCACGACCGGGCCCAGCACTTGGGTCACGGTGCCGATGTTGTTGGTGTCCGCCATGTCTCTCGCTCCTGAAGTCGGGCTTTCCGTCGGCTGCGGCGCCGTTAGACGGCTTCCGCGCCCGAGATGATTTCAATCAGTTCCTTGGTGATCGCCGCCTGACGGGATCGGTTGTATTCCAATGTCAGGCGCTTGATCAAATCGCCGGCGTTGCGGGTGGCGTTGTCCATGGCACTCATCCTGGCACCCTGTTCGGAGGCGGCGTTTTCCAGCAGTGCCTTGTAAATCTGCACCGCCACATTGCGCGGCAACAGCTCGGCCAGGATCGCGTCCTCATCCGGCTCGAACTCGTATGCGCCCGCAGCACCGCCGGGGGCGCCCTCACCCGCGTCCGCGCCCTCGGCGCCGGCGTCCAGCGGGATCAGCTGCTGGCTGGTCACCACCTGGCTGATCGCCGATTGGAACTTGTTGTAGATGACCCGGGCCACATCGAAGCCGCCCGCCTCGAACAGGTCCAAAACGGCGGTGGCGATGCGGTTGGCGTCCTCGAAGGACAGCTGCTTGCGGCCGACCTCGGTGAAGCTGTCGACGATCAGGTCCTTGAACTCCCGCCTGAGCGCGTCCCGGCCCTTGCGGCCGACGGTGATCAGCTTGACGGTCTTGCCCGACGTGCGCAGCTCGGTGATCTGGCGCCGGGCTTCCCGGATGATTGAGCTGTTGAAGGCGCCGCACAGGCCGCGGTCGGCGGTGCACACCAACAAAAGCACGGTCTGGTCATCACCGGTGCCGGCCAACAGCTTGGGCGCGTCGGAGGACGTGGTCTGGCCGCCGGCCAGGCTTTCCAGCATCCGGTCCATGCGCTCGGCATAGGGGCGGCCGGCCTCGGCTTGTTCCTGGGCGCGGCGCAGCTTGGCCGCCGCCACCAGCTTCATGGCCGAGGTGATCTTCTGGGTCGACTTGACGGAGCCGATCCGGTTCCGCAGGTCCTTGAGGCTGGGCATCGCCTGCTCCCGCTATTGGCCGGATCAGGCCGCGACAAAGGTCTTGGCGAAGCCGCCGATCAGCTCACGCAGCTTCTTGTCGGACTCGTCGGAGATCTTCTTCTCATCCCGAATGGTGTCCAGGACCGGCTGGCCCTCGCCGCGCAGCTTGGCCAACAGGCCGGCCTCGAACTTTTGGATGTCCTTGACCGGGACCGTGTCGGCGAAGCCCTTCACGCCGGCGAAGATCACCGCCACCTGCTCTTCCACCGGATAGGGGACGTACTGGTCC
>CAYNRD010000529.1:0-2141 GCA_964399515.1 uncultured Mycobacteriaceae bacterium
CGACGCGGCCTTTCACGGTCAACACCATCGACGAGCATCTCGACATGCTGATGGTCTGCCACCACCTCGACAGCAGCATCCCCGAGGACCTGGCCTTCGCCGAAAGCCGGATCCGCAAGGAGACCATCGCCGCCGAGGACATCCTGCACGACATGGGCGCGTTCTCGATCATCGCGTCCGACAGCCAGGCCATGGGCCGGGTCGGCGAGGTGATCATCCGCACCTGGCAGACCGCCGAAAAGATGAAGCGCCTGCTCGTCGCGGTGGCCGGCGATCCGGACCGCTACGACATCACCCGCATCAAGCGCTATGTGGCCAAATACACCCTCAACCCGGCGATCGCCCACGGCCTGTCCCGGGAGATCGGCTCGGTGGAGGTCGGCAAGCGGGCCGATTTGGTGCTGTGGGCGCCGGCGTTTTTCGGGGTGAAGCCCGATCTGGTGCTGCTGGGCGGCACCATCGTGGCCGCCCCCATGGGCGACCCCAACGCTTCGATCCCGACCCCGCAGCCGGTCCATTACCGGCCGATGTTCGGCGCCTATGGCGGGGCGGTCGCTGCGGGCTCGGTCACCTTCGTGTCCCAGGCGGCGCTGGCGGGCGACATCGCCGGCCGCCTGGGCCTGGCCAAGACCGTGCTGGCGGTCGAGAACACCCGGGCCGGCATTTCCAAGGCGTCCATGGTTCACAACGCCGCCACGCCCACGGTCGAGGTCGATCCCGAGACCTATGAGGTCCGGGCCGATGGCGCGCTCTTGACCTGCGAGCCGGCGGAGACCCTGCCCATGGCCCAGCGCTACTTCTTGTTCTGACCCCGGGGGAGGGGACGGCGATGGTAAAATCCGCCCGAGCGGTGATCCCGCGGGCCCAGGTCGATCCGGACCGGATCGTCGACTGGGTGGAGCTGGATTTCGACATGCGCCACCGGCGCCGGGTGCTGTTAACCACCCGGGCCGACCGGGAGGTGCTGCTGGACCTGGCCCAGCCCGCCGCCCTGGCCGATGGCGACGCCCTGGCCCTGGAGGGGGGCGAGTTGGTCGGCGTGCGGGCGGCGCCCGAAGCCTTGCTGGAGGTGCGCTGTGCGGATCCGGGCGCGCTGGTGCGGGTGGCCTGGCATCTGGGCAACCGGCACCTGCCAACCGAGATCACGGCCGGCGCGCTGTATATCCGCTATGACCACGTGATCGAGGACATGCTGGCCAAGCTGGGCGCCCAAACCCAGCGCCTGGAGCGCGGCTTCCAGCCCGAAGGCGGCGCCTATGGCCACGGGCGCACGCACGGCCACCACCACGGTCATGCCCATGACCATCACCATGACCATGCGCATGACCATTCCCATGGATGACACGGCGGCCCTGGCGCGCCTGATGACCTGGATGTCGCCCAGCTTCCCCGTGGGGGCTTACAGCTATTCCCACGGGTTGGAATGGCTGGTCGAGGCCGGCACCATCACCACCCGGGACGATCTGGCTGGCTGGATCGCCGAGCTGTTGGCCCATGGCTCGGGCCGGATGGATCTGGGACTGTGCGGGCTGGCCTGGCGGGCCCGGCGGGACCAGGACCGGGCGGCGCTGGAAGAGCTGCGGCAGTTCGGCGTCGCCCTATGCCCGTCGGCCGAGCGGGAGCTGGAAGCCACCGCCCAGGGCACGGCGTTCCTGAAGGCGGCGGGGGCCGGATGGCCCGGTTTGGTCGATGGCCTGGACGCCGGCCAGGCCTGGCCCTATCCGATCGCGGTCGGTGCGGTCGCGGCGGCGGCCGATCTGTCCCTGGACCGGACCCGGACCGCCTTCGGCCACGGCTTTGTGGCCAATCTGGTGTCCGCCGGGGTGCGCCTGATCCCCTTGGGCCAAACCGATGGCGTCAAGGCGTTGGCGGCCCTGGAGGCGCGGGTGCGCGCCGCCGCCCTTGGCCCTTCGGAGACGATCGAGGAGATCGGCGGGTTCATGCCGCTGACCGACATCGCGTCGCTTCGCCATGAAACCCAGTACACGAGGCTGTTCCGATCATGACCCTGTCCCCGACGGCACCCACGCCCGGCGGCAACCCCGCGCCATCCTCCCCCCACGGCCCGCTCCGGAACGGAATCGGCGCCCCGGTCGGATCCGGAAAGACCCACCAGATGAAGGAGCTTTCCCGGGCGCTGC
>CAYNRD010000530.1:0-2136 GCA_964399515.1 uncultured Mycobacteriaceae bacterium
ACGACTTCCTGTCCGGCCTGTTCTTGGGCATCGGCCTGCGCCTGGTCGATTTCAAGCTGGAGTTCGGCCGCATCTATAACGAGCATGGCGACATGCGCATCATCCTGGCCGACGAGATCAGCCCGGACAATTGCCGGCTGTGGGACACCCAAACCGCCGAGAAACTGGACAAGGACCGGTTCCGCCGGGACCTGGGCGGGGTCGAGAACGCCTATCGGGAGGTGGCCCGCCGCCTCGGCGTGCTGGAGGAGGGGGAGGTGGTCGATTTAGGCGCCAAGGACCCCCAGGGCCGCGGCGCGGCCTGAACGGCCGGCCCCCCGCGATCGCAGGCAATAAGGTCGGCTCATGAAGGCAATCGTTCATATCGGGTTGAAGCCGGCGGTCCTGGACCCCCAGGGCAAGGCGATCGAAGCGGCTTTGGGCAGTCTGGGCTTCGGCGGCGTGTCGGGGGTGCGCCAGGGCAAGCTGATTGAGCTGACCCTGGACGAAACCGACCGCGCCCGCGCCATGGAGCGGGTCGAGGCCATGTGCCAGAAACTGTTGGCCAACCCTGTGATCGAGACCTACCGGATCAGCCTGGACGGGTAGTTGGGGCCGTTCTTCCACCCCGAGGACGCGCTGGTCGCCGATGCCGAAGCCCTGTTGGGCGATCGCACCTTCGCGCCGGCCCGGGCCCTGATCCCGGCCTTCCTGCCCCGGCCGCGGGGCGGCGGCTTCGCCAAGCTGTTGCGCATCATCCTGGACCAGCAGATCTCCATCCAGGTCGCGGACCGGATGTGGCAGCGCCTGACCGACCGCATCGGCGAGCCCACGCCCCAGGGGCTGCGCGATCTGGACGAGGACAGCCTGCGCGCCTGCGGCTTTAGCCGTCAGAAGATCCGCTACAGCCTGGGCCTGGCCGACGCGGTTGAGACCGGGCGGCTGGACTTCAGCGCCCTGGAGGCGGCCCCGGACCCGGACGCCATGGCGATGCTGACCGCGCTGACGGGCGTGGGCGAATGGACCGCGGAATGCTACCTGTTGTTCGGCATGGGCCGGCGGGACATCATGCCCGCCAAGGATTTGGCCCTGCAGG
Source organism: uncultured Mycobacteriaceae bacterium (assembly GCA_964399515.1). Lineage (GTDB taxonomy): Bacteria > Pseudomonadota > Alphaproteobacteria > DSM-16000 > Inquilinaceae > CAYNRD01. The sequence continues at coordinate 1,076 of CAYNRD010000530.1, forward strand.
TCGCCTGGCAAAAGCTGATCGGCCTTGACACCCGGCCCAGCGCCGAGGCCCTGCGGGCGCAGACCGCCCCCCTGGCCCCGCGCCGATCGGCGGCGGCCATGGTCCTGTGGACCTATTACCGGGCCTTGCGGGCCCAACCGTCGGCAACGCCCTTTTAACGGTTCGAAGATATAACGGTTTCGTGACTGCGCGTGCACACGCCCCCTCGCCCATCGGCGGGTTTAGACAGAGACCAAATCCAGTGAAGGTGTGACGACGATGACCGATCCAGCAACCCATAACGATCGGAGCAGGATCTGGGCCCCGGCGGCGGTGGTCGGCGCGGTCGGCGCCGGCGCGGGCGCGGGTCTGCTGGCCTTGGGCGGGCCGTTCGCCTGGGTCGCCGTGGGGCTGTTGGCGGTGGCGCCCCTGGCGCTGGCCGCCATGTCCCCGACCCAGCGCGGCGCCGACGCGGTCGGAACGGCACCACCCCCGGCCGCGGCCGACCGGCCCCAGGCGGTCACCGATCCGGCACCGGTGGTGCCGCCGGCGGTGATCCGGGACATCGAAACCCAAATCGCCCAAGCCACCGAGCGGGCCTCGACCATCCTGACCAACGCCACCAATGTGAACAAGGCGCCCCGGGACCGGACCGCCTTCGTGGAAAGCATGCTGGAGCGGTCCCGCACCGCGACCGAGGACGCCCGGTCGACCGTCGATACGGTCGGCAAGGGGGAGGAGGCGCTGGCCGACGCCCAAGGCCGGATCGACGTGGTGTTGTCCAACATGGGCGTGACGCTGGCCAAGATGGAGGAAGGGCTGGAGTCGGCTTCGCGCCTGAACGCCGCGATCACCGAGTTCAACAGCGCGTTCAGCGGCATCACCAACATGGCCAAGACCATCGGCGACATCGCGGCGCAGACCAACCTGCTGGCGCTGAACGCCACCATCGAGGCGGCCCGGGCCGGCGAGGCGGGCCGCGGCTTCGCCGTGGTCGCCAGCGAGGTCAAGAGCCTGGCCACCGCCACCGCCTCCTCGGTCAACGAGATCATCGAGCTGGTCGCGAAGCTGTCCGTCTCGTC
>CAYNRD010000531.1:0-2120 GCA_964399515.1 uncultured Mycobacteriaceae bacterium
GCTTTCACCCGCGGGCCGAAACTTTTCGCCAAGGTATTGGTCGTGCCGGTGATCGCGCCGTCCCAGCTGTCCCGCCAGGTCGAGCAGCGGGATGACAAGCGGCCGCAACTGGCGGATTTGCGGGAATCGGGGTCGATCGAGCAGGATGCCGACGTGGTGATGTTCGTCTATCGGGAGGCCTACTACCTGGCCAAGAAGGAGCCGATGGAAGGCACGACCGATTACGCCGACTGGCAAGCGGAAATGGATAAGGTCCACAATGTCGCTGACGTCATCATCGCCAAGCAGCGCCATGGGCCAACCGGCATCCGACAGCTCCACTTCGAAGGGGCCTATACCCGCTTCTCCAATCTCGGCCACGACCGGACCCTGGACCGCTGACCCGGCCCGACCCGGCGCTCCCCTGCTGACCATCGACCAGGCGGCCCTGGCCGGGAACTGGCGCCTGTTGGCGGCCAAGGCGCCCGGGGCCGCCTGTGCCGCGGTGGTCAAGGCCGATGGCTACGGGCTGGGGGCGGATGTGGTCGTCCCCGCCTTCGTGGCGGCGGGCGCCGACCGGTTCTTCGTCGCCCATATTGGCGAGGGGTTGGCGGTTCGGGCGATCCTGGACCGGCTGGGCGCCCGGGCCCGCATCGGGGTGCTGAACGGCCTGCCGCCGGACGGGGTCGGACCCTGCCGCGCCGCCGATCTGACCCCGGTTTTGAACACGCCCGGTGAAATCGCGCTGTGGCGGCGGGCGGCCAGCACCGCCGGCACGCCGCTGCCGGCCTATATCCATATCGACAGCGGCATGAACAGGCTGGGCCTGTCGGCGGCCGAGGCGGCGGTGCTGGCCGACCATCCCGAACGGCTGGACGGTCTGGCGATCCAGGCCTGGATCAGCCACCTGGCTTGCGCCGACCAGGCCGACAGCCCGATGACCGACCACCAGGCGGCGGCCTTCGACCGGGCCCTGGCCGGGCTGCCGCGCGCACCGATCAGCCTGGCGAATTCCTCGGGCATTTTTCGGGGCGCCCATCTGCACCGGGATCTGCTGCGGCCCGGCTACGCGCTGTATGGCGGCAACCCGACCCCCGAAGCGGCCAATCCCATGCACCGGGTTGTCACGCTGACCGCACCCGTGTTGCAGGTGCGCCAGATTGACACCCCCGGGACCGTTGGATACGGTGCCGGCTTCCGGGTTGCGCCGGGCGCTAAAATCGCTACAGTTTCAATGGGTTATGCGGATGGTTTGCCCCGCTGTGGCGGCGGGGCGGCAACGGTGGTGATCGCCGGCCAGCCGGCGCCGGTGGTGGGCAGAATCTCCATGGACAGTCTCGCGGTGGACATTTCGGCATTCCCGGACGGGTCCGTTAGCCCCGGCACGGAGGCGGAGCTGATCGGCCCCCACGCCGATCTGGACGCGCTGGCGACCTCCTGCGGCACGATCGGCTATGAGATCCTTACCGGGCTGGGTGCCAGGCTGCGGCGCCGGGTGATCGGAGAGCCGCTGTGAGCATCCTGTTCCGGATCTGTGCCGCCGTCGGCGCCGCGGTGCTGAATTTCCTGGCCGGCATCGGCCAATTGGCGCTGTTCACGGTCACGGCGTTGAGCCATTTGGTCCGCCCGCCGTTCTTCCCGCGCCTGATCGGCCGGCAGATGATCGATATCGGCTATTATTCCCTGCCGGTGGTTGGCCTGACCGCGCTGTTCACCGGCATGGTGCTGGCGCTGCAGAGCCATTCCGGCTTTTCCCGCTTCAACGCCGAAAGTGCCATCGCCACCGTGGTGGTGCTGTCGGTCACCCGGGAATTGGGGCCGGTGCTGGGCGGGCTGATGGTGGCGGGGCGCATCGGCGCCAGCATGGCGGCGGAGATCGGCACCATGCGGGTGACCGAGCAGATCGACGCGCTGAACACGCTGTCGACCGACCCGTACAAATATCTGGTGGTCCCGCGCCTGATCGCGGGCGTGACCATGCTGCCGGTGCTGGTGCTGGTCGCCGACGTGATCGGGGTAATGGGCGGCTTTCTGATCGGCGTCTACCGGCTGGGGTTCAACCCATCCACCTATCTGGCCAACACCTTCCAATTCTTGGAGTTCGATGATGTGGTGTCCGGGCTGATCAAGGCGGCAGTGTT
>CAYNRD010000532.1:0-2117 GCA_964399515.1 uncultured Mycobacteriaceae bacterium
GCCGGCCGCGCATGCTGGTGGTCAAGATGGGCCAGGACGGCCATGACCGGGGGGCGAAGGTGATCGCCACCGCCTTTGCCGATATCGGTTTCGATGTGGATGTCGGCCCGCTGTTCCAAACCCCGGGCGAGGCCGCCCGCCAGGCGGTGGAGGCGGACGTGCACGTGGTCGGCGTCTCCTCCCAAGCCGCCGGCCACAAGACCCTGGTGCCGGCCCTGAAGGAAGCCCTGTTGGCCGAGGGCGCCGATGACGTGCTGATCGTCTGCGGCGGCGTGATCCCGCCCCAGGACTACGAGTTCCTGCTGGCCAAGGGGGCCGCCGCCATCTACGGCCCCGGCACCAACATCCCCAAGGCCGCAACCGAAATCATCGGCCTGATCCGCGCCCGTACCCAGCCCAAGGCGGCGGAATAGGGACGCCGGGGGCCGATCGATCTTCGCCGGGTCCCCTTGTCCTGCGGCCGCGTGGAGGGCGGGCGAACCCGCCCCCCGGCCGCCATAGGCGACGTTACGCGATGATCTCGGCGTCGCCCAATCCGATCAGCAGGATCTCGGTGGTGCCTCGCTGGCCGGGAAACTCGACCTTGACCGTGCCGCCCAGGTCGGTCGCCGTGACATTCGGACGGTCGTCGGCCGTTTCCGCCAACAGCAACGCGTCCTCCACCGACAGAACGCCGCCAATATCGTCACTGCCGTCTTCGGTATGGCCTGACCCCACGAGGTGGTCCAACGGTAGCGTTAGACCTGGCAGGTTAGCGGTGCTCATACCGCCGCACCTCCATAATAAGGCGGCGGGAGTGACCATAACCGCATCAAATAAAATTAAATCAAATTTTCCTCTAAGCCTTTGAAACTCAGAACAACGCATCTGATAAAGATGCGGGGACAGGATACCGAATCGGTGCGTTCGGAACGCGGCTTGAACCGCACCCCGGCTCCAAACCTTGCTTTGGAGATCGGTGTTGTGTCCCCAGGCCGTCCAGATCGAACCGGCCCCTGAAGCGCGCCCGTTTTGGATGATGCGGGTCATGGCGGGTTGCGTGAGACCGGTGTAAGCCCGCCGCCATGACGCTGGATGACATCCTTGCTGAGTATTCGGCCTTGGGCAGAAGCGAGTTCTACTTGCTGATGGGGGGGCTTTATCTGTTGGGGGCCATGGCATCCTTGGGCAAACGCCCGCCACGGCGCCCGCAAACCCGGGGGCACTTCCTGTGTTACCTGATGGCGTTCTACCTTGGGTTTCCGAAAGCACCCTTGTTCTACGATGACGTGCTTTTCGGGCTGACCCGGGGCATGGTCGGCCTGACACCGGACCTGGCCTTGATCCTGATGGTCTTGGAGTGTGGCATCGTGGTGCTCAGCGGGTTCTTTTTGTTCTGGTTTGGGCGGTCGCGGTCGGAGCATGCCTTCGGGCACGCGGGTTGGGGATGGGTGGCCCTGGTGCCGATCCTGAACATCTGGTTCATGTATGCTCCGCCCCGTCCCGAAACCGAAGTCTGGGGACCCGAGGACGAGCGGGACGTGCGGTTGACGTTGCGCGTGTTCGGGGCCGTGTTTGTCCTGGTCCCCGCCCTGATGTGGGCCGTGCTGGTTTGGGACTTCGACCCCCACGACGTCCGCTGGCAGAACACCGTGCGGGAGACCCAGGGCCTGATCCGGGCCAAGGGGATGGCCCAGGCCCTGGCCGACATCGCGGCCGGCACGACGGTGCCCGCGCCCGTCGACGACCGGGTGACGCTGGTCGCGGTGGACACAAGCGATGTTCGGATCACCAAGCGATACAGGTTCGATGTGACATTGATGACGTTTGACGATTTGTACAAAAATGATCTTGCGCGAAGGATCTGCGATGATCCGGTTTTTTACGCCATTTTGGGCAAGGGTGGGGTGATCGAGTATCAACTGTTCACGAGCAATCTTCAGTTTTCCGCCGAGGTGGTCGTGACACTGGATCACTGCACCTTTTGAAGCATCAACCCGGCCTCTTTCGGGGCCGGTAATTTGGCCGTCGGATCCATGATCGCCACCGACCCTGACCTCACGGACCGCGACCCACCCCGGACCCCGCCGCCATGACGCTGGATGACATCCTTGCTGAGTATTCGGCCTTGGGCAGAA
>CAYNRD010000533.1:0-2112 GCA_964399515.1 uncultured Mycobacteriaceae bacterium
CATCGCCTGCGCGCGCCTGGACCGGGATGTGGAGCGGGCATTGGGCATCACCATCTCGGTCGGCCTCAGCCACAACAAGTTCCTGGCCAAGCTGGCCTCGGACCTGGACAAGCCGCGCGGCTTCGCCGTGATCGGTCGGGCGGAAACCTTGGACTTCCTGGCGCCCAAGCCGACCCGGACCATCTTCGGCGTCGGGCGGGCGATGGCGGCCAGCCTGCTGTCCGACGGCATCCGGACCATCGGCGACCTCCGCGCCCGCGATCCCCACTGGTTGCGCCGCCGTCACGGTGCGATGGGCGAGCGGCTGTGGCACCTGGCCCATGGCCGCGACGATCGGCCGGTGACCCCCCGCCAGGCCGCCAAGTCGGTCTCCACCGAGACCACGCTGTCCCAAGACCTGACCACCCTGGACCGTCTGGAGGAGGTGTTGGCGGATTTGGCCGACGGGCTGGCGCTGCGGCTGGCCAAGAAAAGCCTGCAGGGGCGGACCGTGGTCCTGAAGCTGAAGACGGCCAGCTTTCAACTGATCACGCGGCACCATCGCCTGGGTGCGGCCACGGCCGAGGCGGCGGTGGTGTATGAGGCCGGCCGGGCCCTGCTGGCGGCCGCGGCCGACGGGACGGCCTTCCGCCTGATCGGCCTTGGCGTCACCGACCTGACCGCGCCCGATGGCCTGGACCTGTTCGCGCCCGGCCCCGGCGGCGAGGAGGACTGGGCGGAGATGGAGCGGCCGGACGATCCGGATGAGTCCTGACCGTCCCGGTCAGGGGCACTGGGCCGGGATTGGCTCGGCGAAGGCGACGGTGCCGATGACGCTGAAATCCTCGTAGAAGATCTCCATGCGCTCGACCAGCCCGCTGGGGTGCAGTTCCACCGCCAGCTCGAAATCGGGGATCTGCACCGGCACCGCCTGGGCATCGCCCGTGTGGGAGAAGAACGCCATCCGGATCGGGTAGCGGGGCCCCGGGCGCAACGGGTCGTCCTGGTCCGCCCCCCGGATCGCCGGGCCAATGGCGGCCCCGACCGTAGACACCCCCGGCTGGTCCGTGCCGTCGAACAGCGGGCTGGCGAAATAGGGCGCGCCCGCCTGGGCCTGGGCGATCATCTCCACCGTGTGAGCGGTGGGAAACAGGGTGCCCGCCGGCAGGTCGGCCGAGGTTTCATCCGGGATGCGGAATTCCGAGCGGACGCCGTTCCGGCCCGAGACCGCGCGGCCGCGGAACTCCTCGGTCTGGTTGCCGGCGATCGCGTTGCGCATGCTGAAGCTGAACTCATCCCCGGTCTTGGCTTCCCAGGTGGCGTAGGTGGAGGTCTGCTCGACATTGCGGTCGCCGCCGAAGCCGAATTGCAGCTGGTAGCGCTGTTCGACCCGCCAGCCATCGCAGGTGTCCTCCCAAACATAGAGCATGCGCCCCTCAACCCCGGAGATGTCCGCCCCGCCGGTGACCCGGCCCAGGCGCATGTCATAGACGGCCCGGTGCGGCACGATCGATTGGGCCTCGGCGGCGGTGGCGGCCAGGACGCCGGCCAGGGTCAAGGCCCCAAGCGCGGCTGCGCACAAACTGCTGATCATCACGCGTGGCACGGGAACGGAATCCTCTCTATCCAGACGGGTTCCGACATCCTACAGCCATGCCCACAGCACAACGAAACGAATCCGTCATGCCGGACCGCCGCCCCCGCCTTCTGATCACCCGCACCCTGCCCCGCGCCGTGGAGGCGCGGGCGGCCGAAACCTACACCGCCGGCCTGAACCCCGATGACGGCGGCGACACCATGGCCGATCACCTGCGCCGCATGGCCGATCCGGACGCGGTGCTGGTCTGCCCGGCCGACCGCGTCGACCGGGCGACGATCGCGGCCTTGCCCGAGTGCGTTCGGATCATCGCCACCTTTTCCGCCGGCACCGACCATATCGACCTGGCCGCCGCCCGCGACCGGGGCCTGGTGGTCACCAACACCCCGGACGTGACCACCGACGCCACGGCCGAAATCGCCATGCTGTGTCTGTTGGGGGCGGCCCGGCTGGCCCGGGAAGGGCAGACCCTGCTGTATGGCGGCCGCTGGGGCGGCTGGATGCCGACCCAATTGATGGGCATGGGCCTGGGCGGC
>CAYNRD010000534.1:0-2084 GCA_964399515.1 uncultured Mycobacteriaceae bacterium
GCCCATTGGGGCCGCTTGTTCGATGCCCTGCGCTCCGACCTGCCCGTGGACCGGATCTGTGCCGCGTTGAAGCTGGATGCCTATACGGCCTATCTGCCCCGGGTGGCCCAGCGGGAGAGCTTTACCCCCCTGGTGGGCGGCACCGGCCTGTATGCCGACCGGGAAGTCAGCTGCACGTTCCAGGTCATCGAGCGGGGCCTGCCCTATCTGGTGACGGCGGAGGATTGGTCGACCCATCCGGACCTGGGCTTCTATGCCCCGGTCGCCAAGTCGAACATGAAGTTCCCGATTTCACTGGGTGGCGCGCCGGCGGTGCTGAATGTGTGGAGTGGGACGGCGGACGCCTTCACCGCCGACCATCTGCGCCGTCTGGCCCCGATCGCGGCGGAGATCAGCCGCTCCCCCTTCCAGCTGGAGCTGGCGCCGGTTGGGCTGTCCTTGCGCGCGGTCAAGGATCTGCTGCAGTCGCGGGAGCGGCTGTTGGCGGCGGAGTGAGGGGCCGATGATGCGCTTTGGCACCTTGAAAGCTGGCGGTCCCGCCCTGGTCGATGATCGGGGCGGGGTTGTCCCCTTGGACGGGCAGGCGGCCCCCATCGCGGTCGAGAGCGTCCAAGACCTGATCGAACGCATGGCGGAGTTGGGTCCCGATCTGCGGGCCCTTGCCGCCGCGCCGGTGGACGGGCGTCCCCCCTGGATCGAGACCACGTGGGCGGCCCCGATCCCGCGGCCCCGGCGCAACCTGTTCTGCGTCGGCAAGAATTATCACGCCCACGCGGTGGAGTTCGCAGCCAGCGGCTATGACACGGCCGCGAACCCCGATGAGGCGGCACCACCCCATCCGGTGGTGTTCACCAAGGCGCCGGAATGCGTCATCGGCCCGGACGAGGCGATCACCGCGTCACCGGCCCTGACCCGCGAGATTGATTATGAGGCGGTGAGTGCCGTGGTCATCGGTCGGGGCGGTCGCGCGAGCCCGCCTGACCGGGCCATGGATCACGTCTTCGGCTATACCTTGCTGAACGACGTCACCGCCCGGGATCTGCAACGCCAGCATCGGCAGTGGTTCTTGGGCAAATCCATTGAGACCTTCTGCCCCATGGGGCCGCTGATCGCCCACCATGACGGGATTGATTGGCGGGCCTTGGAGCTTCGCTGTCACGTCAACGACGCCCTACGTCAGCAGGCGGTCGGCGCCCAACTGATCTTCGGCGTGCCGGACCTGATCGCCACGATTTCCCGCTCGCTGGCCGTGTTGCCGGGTGACATCATTGCAACCGGCACACCCGCTGGCGTCGGCATCGGCCTAAGCCCGCCCAGGTTCCTGGCCGACGGCGATGTGGTCTCGATCCATTCCGAGCAGCTTGGCACCTTGAGCAACCCAGTCCGGGTTGCCGCTTGACCCGGCGCGCGCCGTGATCGGGTTCCGTCGGGACCCGATCTCGGTGTCACCCGCGCCGCCGCCTTGGATGGTCAGCCTTCGCCGGTCCGCGCCTGTTGGCGGACGCTGCCCGCCGTTTGCTGGAACAGCAGTTGGAATTCCTCTTCGGTCGGGGTCTTGCGCCGCCGGTCGTCCTTGGCCAGATCGACGCCGCGCTGCACGGCCGGCCGCCCCTTGATCTCCGCCCGCCAGCGGTTGAGATGGGGGAAGGCGTCCAGGGGCTGGTGCATATGGCGGGCGATCAGCACCCACGGGAAGCTCATGATGTCCGCGATCGAGTATTCGTCGCCCAGCAGATACCGCCGATCGCCCAGCCGTTTATCAAGAACGCCCAGGCAGCGGTTGTATTCATTGGCATATCGGTCCCGGGCATAGGGGTGATCACCGGGGGCATAGTTGATGAAATGGCTGGTCTGGCCACCCATGGGGCCCAGATTGCCGGCCTGCCAGAACAACCATTCCAGGCATTCCTTTTCCCCCAACGGGTCTTGGGGCATCAGCCGGCCGGTTTTCCGGGCCAGATACAGCAGGATCGCGCCGCTTTCGAACACCGGCACCGGATCGCCCGGCACGTCATGATCGACGATCGCCGGCATGCGATTGTTCGGGCTGATCTTCAGGAAGGCGGGCGCGAACTGGTCACCCT
>CAYNRD010000535.1:0-2080 GCA_964399515.1 uncultured Mycobacteriaceae bacterium
CGGTTCATAGATTTCCCATCAGACGCGGAACGGCACGGGCGGGGGGAACCGCCACCGAATTCCGCCGACGCGAGGGGGATATGTCGACGCCACTGCCGCTTTACACCGAAGACCAACGGGTGCGCCGCGACCGCACAGTCTGGACAACGGTCCAGGGGGTCCTGGCGCCCGTGCAGTTTCTGGTCTGTCTGATCAGCCTGGCGCTGGTCGTCCGCTTCCTGGTCACCGGTGACGGCTTGTGGCTGGCCACCCTGTCCATCCTGGCCAAGACCGCCCTGCTCTATCTGATCATGGTCACCGGCGCCATTTGGGAGAAGGTGGTGTTCGGCCAGTACCTGTTCGCCGAGGCGTTCTTTTGGGAGGACGTGGTCAGCATGGCGGTGATCGCCCTGCACACGGCCTATCTGGTGGTCTTGTTCACCGGGTCCGCCGGCCCGCAGACCCAGATGATCATCGCGCTGGCCGCCTATGGTGCCTATGTGGTCAACGCCGCCCAGTTCCTGTGGAAGCTGCGCGCGGCCCGGCTGCAAGGGGCCGGACGTTCGACCGTCGCCCCGGGCCCGGCCGTGGAGGCCGCCGCCCCATGACCGTGACCGACCTGAAACCCGGCCGCGCCGAACCCTGCCGGCCGGACACCGCCAAGACCCCGGCCGGGCGGCCGATCCTGCGCGAACGGGGCCAACACACCGTCTTCTGCGGGCTGACCGGCATCGTCTGGCTGCATCGGAAGATCCAGGACGCCTTCTTCCTGGTGGTCGGCTCCCGCACTTGCGCCCACCTGATCCAATCCGCGGCCGGGGTGATGATCTTCGCCGAGCCCCGCTTCGCCACCGCGATCATGGAGGAAAAAGACCTGGCCGGCATGGCCGACATGAACGAGGAGTTGGACCGGGTGGTCGGCCGCCTGTTGGCCCGCCGGCCGGAGATCCGCACCCTGTTCCTGGTCGGCTCCTGCCCGTCGGAAGTGATCAAGCTGGACCTGTCGCGCGCCGCCCAGCGCCTGTCCCGCCAATACATGCCCCAGGTGCGGGTGCTCAGCTATTCGGGCAGCGGCATCGAGACCACCTTCACCCAGGGCGAGGACGCCTGTTTGGCGGCCCTGGTGCCGGAACTGCCCACCGAGGAAGCGAGCGCGCCGCCATCCCTGCTGGTGGCCGGGTCCCTGCCCGACGTGGTCGAGGATCAGTTCGCCCGCCTGTTCGACGCCTTGGGCATCGCCCCCGTTCGCTTCCTGCCAGCGCGCAACAGCCAGACCCTGCCACCGGTCGGCCCGGGCACGCGGGTGCTGATGGCCCAACCCTTCCTGGGCGACACCGCCCGGGCCCTGGAGGCACGGGGGGCGGAGATCCTGTCGGCACCGTTCCCGTTCGGCGCCGAGGGCACCACCGAATGGCTGCGGGAAGCGGTCGATGCCTTCAACATCCCCGATACGGTGTTCAACCGGGTCACCGCCCCCGCCGCCGAGCGCGCCCGCAAGGCCCTGACCCGCTATCGGGAGCAGCTGGCCGGCAAGCGGGTGTTCTTCTTTCCCGATTCCCAATTGGAGGTGCCGTTGGCGCGGTTTCTCGCCCGGGAACTGGGCTGTGAGCTGATCGAGGTCGGCACCCCCTATCTGCACCAGGCCCATCTGGCGCCGGACCTGGCCCTGCTGCCGGACGGGGTCACCGTGAGCGAGGGCCAGGACACCGAACGCCAGCTGGACCGCTGCCGGGCGGCCCGGCCGGACCTGACCGTCTGCGGTCTGGGCCTGGCCAACCCGCTGGAGGTCGAAGGCCTGTCCACCAAATGGTCGATCGAGCTGGTGTTCTCCCCCGTGCACGGCTTCGAGCAAGCGGGCGACCTGGCCGAGCTGTTCTGCCGGCCGCTCAACCGCCGCCAGCGGCTGGAGGTCTGAGGCGATGGAACTGACCGTCTGGACCTATGAGGGCCCGCCCCATGTGGGCGCCATGCGCATCGCCACCGCCATGCGCGACGTCCATTACGTGCTGCACGCCCCCCAGGGCGACACCTACGCGGACCTGCTGTTCACGATGATCGAGCGGCGCCAGGCCCGGCCGCCGGTGCCCGACACCACCATCCC
>CAYNRD010000536.1:0-2076 GCA_964399515.1 uncultured Mycobacteriaceae bacterium
GCCACCGCCGCCCACGGATCCCTTCTCAAACCAAACCCAACTTGTCCAAGATCCGAGCCCGAGGGTTCGAAGCCCCCCGACGCAAAAGCGCCCCCGCCGGGGGGCGCCTTCGGGCCAGCGTTTCCGCCGGCGAGGCGCGGTTTATAGGCGGGGCGTTCGGGGGTGTCAACGCCGAAAACGACACATTCCTTGCAAAAAGCTTTCTGTGAGAAATTGGCCGCAAGCTATTGATTTCCAGCAAATTTGATGGCGCAATCGGGGTGTGATCCGAGTCACTCTCCCCGGGATCGCGGCGCAAAACCCCGCCTCCCTGGCCAACTCGGGCGGCGCCGCGCCGCCGTCCCGGCCGGCCCCGCGGTTTGACAGGCGCGCGCGCCTACTTCATGTTGAGGAAATAAAATGATTCGTCCCTGCATGTTGTTGAACACTCATGATGTTGTATAGGTGTTCGGTGGACATGGTATCGGCAAGGACACGGATCGGCGATCGGGGAATCGCCGGGGAAGACAGTTCGGGGTAACCATGGCTTGGACACCGCATACCGGCACCGCGATCGGGACGCTTTTGGGCATGGGCTTGGGGGTCGGCGCCACCTTGGGCGTTCAGGTCCTGCTGGCGCCGGTTCCGGGACCCAGCGTGGAGCCGGGGGCGCCGCTGGCCCAAACCGTGTCGGCGGCCACCGCGCCAGCAAACCCGGCCGGTGCGCCCCGGTGGGCCCAAGCTCCCGCATCCCAAGACACGTCGCACGGCGTCGCCGCCCCGAAGTCCACACACGCCAATGGCCAGGACAATGGCGGGGAGCCGGCCGTGGTGCTGGCTGCCGCGTCCAACGGCTTCACCGCCCTGGTGCCGCCGCCGGCCCCGGAGCCGCGCGAAGTGTCAATCACCGTCTCACGCGGTGACACCCTGATCGGCCTGTTGCAAGCGGCCGGGGTCGAGCGGCAGACCGCCCATGAAGCGGTCACGGCGCTGAAAGCGGTGTTCGATCCCCGCCGCCTGAAGGTCGGGCAGGAGTTGACCTTGGCCTTCACGCCAATGCCGGAGGCCGAAGACGCCCAAGCCGAGCGCCTGGACTCCCTGTCCCTGACCCCCGATGTCGACCGCATCGCGGCGGTCAAATGGTCCGAAGCCGGCTTCGAAGCCAGCGAAACGGCCATTGAAATGACCATCCAGCGCGCGGCGGCCGCGGGCGAGATCACGTCGAGCCTGTATCTGGCGGCGATCGAGGCCGGCATGCCCGAAACCGCGCTGTTGGAAGTGATCCGGATCTTCTCCTTCGCGGTCGATTTCCAGCGTGACATCCAGAAGCATGACGCGTTCCGGGTGCTGTACGAGGCCGAGCATCGGGCCGAGGACGGCGATTTCGCCCAGGTCGGCGACGTGTTGATGGCCGAGTTGTTGCTGCAGGGCAAGCCGCTGACCGTCTACCGGTTCACGGACGATGACGGCTTTGTCGATTACTACGACCAAAGCGGGGAGAGCATTCGCCAGGTGCTGATGCGCACGCCGATCGATGGCGCCCGGCTGACCTCCCGCTTCGGGCCGCGCAAGCACCCGATCCTGGGCTATACCCGCCAGCACAAGGGCATCGACTTCGCCGCCCCGCGCGGCACACCGATCTTCGCCGCCGGTGACGGCTTCGTCGATTTCGTCGGCACAAGGGGCGGGTTCGGCAAATATGTGCGCCTGCGCCACACCGCCGGGCTGAAGACCGCCTACGCCCATATGCGCGGCTATGCCAAGGGCATCACCCGCGGCGCCCGGGTCACCCAGGGGCAAGTGATCGGCTATGTGGGCTCCACCGGCCAATCCACCGGCCCGCACCTGCATTATGAAGTGCATCGGGACGGGGTGGCGGTGAACCCGCTGTCGGTCGATCTGCCGTCCGGCAAGACCTTGACCGGCGGTGAACTGGATCGGTTCAAGACCCTGGCCAACCGGCTGGAAACCGATTTCCGGGCTATTCACGACCGCACCGTGGTCGCCCAGGCCGGCGGTGGGCGCTGACCCGGCCGCGTCCGGCCACACTGCGGCCCCAGGACCCCCAAGCCTGGCCATGTCTTGGGCCCTTTGCGC
>CAYNRD010000537.1:0-2073 GCA_964399515.1 uncultured Mycobacteriaceae bacterium
GGAACCAGCGCCGGTGCCGGTGATCGACGGGCTGGGCGCGCTGATCGACCGGGCCACCCCATCGGTCCAGGCGGTCATCCTGGATTTGTGGGGCGTGGTCCATGACGGCGAGCGGCTGTTCGATGGCGTGGCCGATTGCTTGGCCCAGCTTCGGCGGCGCGGGATCGTCACCTGCCTGTTGTCCAACGCGCCTCGGCGGATCGCCTCGGTCGATGCCAAGCTGGCCGGCCTGGGGCTGCCGCGCTCGGCCTATGACCATGTGCTGTCCTCGGGGGAGGCCAGTCACCAGGCGCTGTTGGCCCGGGCGGACGCGCCCCACCGGGGTCTGGGCGGGCGCTGCTTCCATCTGGGGCCGGAGCGGGACCAGGATGTCTGGCGGGGCCTGCCGCTGGACATGGCCGACGGGCCGGAGGACGCCAGCTTTGTGCTGTGCACCGGCATCGACGCGTGGGAGGAGACCCTGGAGGATCACCGCCCGATGCTGGACCGGTGCCTGGCCCGGCGCCTGCCGATGCTGTGCGCCAATCCGGATCTGGAGGTGATGGTGGGCCCGATCCGGGCGATTTGCGCCGGCGCCATGGCGGCCTATTACCAGGAGCGCGGCGGGGTGGTGATTTATCACGGCAAACCCCACGCCGCGATCTATCGCACGCTGATGGCCCGGGCGGGCCTTGATGACCCGTCCCGGGTGGTGGCGGTGGGGGACAGCGTGCGCACCGACATCGCCGGCGCGCGGGCCCTTGGCATGGCCAGCGTGCTGTGCGCCAGCGGCATCCACACCGAACAGATGACGGCCCCGGGCAAGGCCGGGGCCATCGATGGCGGGGCCGTCGCGGCGCTGGCCGAGCGCTATGGCGCCCGGCCCGACGCGGCCATGGCCGAGCTGTGCTTCTGAGCCGGCCTGTCCGCCCGATTAGGAGGACAGGTGCTCAAGCCCGAACCGGGCCAGGATCTGGGTCAGGGTGCCGTCGGCCTTCATGGCGTCGAACGCCGCCCGCCAGTCGGCCAGGTCCGCGTCCGCCAGGTCCTTCGACGCCGCGACATAGACCTCGAACGCCGCCAACTGGTCACCTTCCACCAGGCCGGCCGGATCCTGCCGGACCTGGTCCATGCCGAAGATCGCCAGGGTTTCCAGGTTCAGGGCCGCGTCGATCCGGCCGGCGGCCAACAGCCGGGCGATATCCTCGGCGGTGTTGACCCGGGTCACCTTCGGCCAGTTGTTCTGGGTGGCGATGGTGTCCATGGGCGTGGCGCGGATCACCGCCACCGACTTGGCGCCCGAATCCAGTTCGGCCTTGGTCACCGGCGGCTGATCGCCATAGCTGTAGATCACGATCCGGTCGGGGATCACCGGCACCACCCAATTGAACAGCTCTTCCCGCTCGGGCGTGCGGACCAGCATGGCCAGCATCTTGTCCTGGCCGTCCTTGACCGTGTCGAAGGCCCGGGCCCAGGGCAGTTCCTGGATCGCGCCGTCATGGCCCACCCGGCGGGCCATCTCCCGCACGGCTTCCACATGGATGCCGGTGAACTCCGAGCCTTGCTTGATGCCGTAGGGCGGCAGCGCGGCGGCGACGATGTCCAGGGCGTCGGCGGGGGACGGGGTGGCGACTGGGGCCAGCAGGGCGGCGCCCACGGCCAGGGCGGCGGCGGTCTTCTTGAACATGGTCGGGGTCTCCTGGTCTTGGATCGGGTTTCTTGGGGTCAGGCGGGCCGTGGCAGCGGACGATCAGGCGCCGCGGACCGAGCGCAGGAAGCCGGTGACCTGGGTGTCCAGGGTGCCGAACTCATCCATCAGGGTGTCCAAGGTGGTGGTGACCCGGGTGGCCCGGTCGGAATTGCTGGCGGCCCCGGTCTGCACCTGCTGGATGCTGTCGGTCACGGCACCCGTATGGCTGTTCGCGACATTGACCGACCGGGCAATTTCCTGGGTGGCCGAGCTTTGCTCGGTCACAGCCGCCGCGATGGTGGCGGAGATCTCGCCGATCAGCGTGATCACCGAGCCGATCTGGGTGACGTCGGTGACCGCCGCCTGGGTGGCGGCCTGCAATTCGGTGATCTGGGCGCCGATTT
>CAYNRD010000538.1:0-2064 GCA_964399515.1 uncultured Mycobacteriaceae bacterium
CGGCGCGTTCAGCCAACCGACCCGCCAGCCGGTCATCGACCAGTTCTTGGAGAATGAATTGACCACCAGCACCCGATCCTCCGGCTCCGCGTGGGTCACGAAGCTGGGCGCCACCCCGCCCGGGGTGTCCCGGTCGAAGGCCAGCCGGCCATAGACCTCATCGGCGATCACCCACAGCCCGCGCGCCCGGGCGAACGCCATCACCTGGGCGATCTCCGCCTCCGTGATCATCCAGCCGGTCGGATTGTTGGGGGAGTTCAGGAATAAGGCCTTGGCCTTGGGCGTGACCGCGTCGAACAGCTGGTCCAGATCCAGCCGCCAGGCGCCGTCCCGCAGGGTCAACGGCACGCAGACCGGCACGGCCCCCATGACGCTCAGCGCCATGAGCGCGTTCGGCCATACAGGCGTGACCATGACCACCTCGTCGCCCGCGCCGGCCAGCAATTGCATGGCGATCATGATGGCACTCATGCCCGAGGTGGTGACAAAGCAGCGCTCGGCATCGATCGGCCGGCGGTAGGTGCGGGTCATGTATTCGCCGATCGCCGCCCGCAGGCGCGGGATGCCGCGCTGATAGGTGTAGAAGGTGTTGCCGTCCCGGAGCGACCGCACCGCCTCGTCCATGATGAAGCCGGGCGTGGCCAGGTCGCCCTCGCCCACCCACATCTGGATCAGCCCCGGCCGGCCCCGCCCGTAATTGACCAGTTCCACGATGCCGCTTTCCGGCAGGGCCTGCACCGCCGGGCGCAAACTTTCGAACAGGGGCGAGCCGACGGCGGGGTTGGGTTTGCTGGCGCTGAAGGCGGCGACGCTCATGCCTTTGGCTTTCCTATGATCGCGTTGGGATTTGTGTCAGCGTATCAAGCGTTTGGCCGAACCGGTAGCCGCATCGAGCCCCCTTGACCCGCCCTTGGCGCTGGGCGGCCATGCCGGCGCCCTTCGTTCTTCGGCACGCATAGCGGTTTTCGGCGATGTTCCCCATACGGGCGGAAGGTGTTCGCATGTGCAAAAACTATCGTCGGCGCCCCATCCCAATGCGCGATGGGGTCTTTTGGAACGGCCGAAAACTGTACACTCCCCGGCCTGGATGCTCTAAGACCGAGGCCCGCATGGGTATGACTGCATTGGAAAAGAGGATACCGTGACCAAGAAAACCTACGCGGATGCCAAGGCGGCCCTGGACGGCGCTCTGTTCGACGGCATGACCATCATGGCCGGCGGGTTTGGCCTGTGCGGCATCCCCGAATACCTGATCGACGCGATCGCGGAGGCGGGGGTCAAGGATCTGACCGTGATCTCCAACAATTGCGGCGTCGATGGCAAGGGCCTGGGCAAATTGTTGGAGCGCGGCCAGGTCAAGAAGGCGATCAGTTCCTATGTGGGGGAAAACAAACTGTTCGCGGAGTTGTACATGTCCGGCAAGCTGGAGTTGGAGTTCAATCCCCAAGGCACCCTGGCCGAGCGGATCCGCGCCGGTGGCGCCGGCATTCCGGCGTTCTTCACCAAGACCGGCGTCGGCACCAAGGTCGCCGAGGGCAAGGAGGAACGGGAGTTCAACGGCGAGCGCTACATCATGGAGACCGGGCTGGTCGCCGATCTGTCCGTGGTCAAGGCCTGGAAAGCGGACCCCGAGGGCAATCTGGTCTATCGGAAGACCGCCCGGAACTTCAATCCGATGATGGCCACCGCCGGCAGGCTGAGCGTGGCCGAGGTTGAGGAGATCGTGCCCCTGGGCAGCCTGGACCCCGACCACATCCACACACCCGGCATCTTCGTCAACCGGCTGATCCGGGGCGAAGCCTACGAAAAACCGATCGAAAACCGCACCACCCGGCCCCGGGCCGCATGACCGAAGGAGGCAGTGAACCATGCCCTGGACCCGTGAAGACTGCGCCGCCCGCGCCGCCCAAGAACTGGAAGACGGCTTTTACGTCAATCTGGGCATCGGCATCCCGACCCTGGTCGCCAACTACATCCCCCAAGGCGTGCATGTGACCCTGCAATCGGAGAACGGCATGCTGGGCATGGGCCCGTTCCCCTTCGAGGGGGAGGAGGACGCCGACC
>CAYNRD010000539.1:0-2063 GCA_964399515.1 uncultured Mycobacteriaceae bacterium
ATGGACACTGTCCGGGTCGCCGGAGACCAGCGGGTGCCAGTCCGCCAGGCCCCGCCCCTCGGCCAGGCGGCGGTAGGCGCAGCTTTCCGGCATCCAGCCCAGGCGGCCGGCGTTGTTCGGCGACAGCTGCACGCAATCGGGCACCAAACGCTTGCGGCGGGGGTAGTCTCGGCACCGGCAGGTGCCCGTATCCAACAGCCGGCAGGACACGTCGGTGTAGTAGATCTGCTCGGTATCCTCGTCCTGCAGCTTGATCACGCAGCACAGCCCGCAGCCATCGCACAGGCTTTCCCATTCGGCCTTGGTCATCTGGGCCAGGGTCTTGGCCTGCCAGAACGGCTGGGGCGGCCCGGTCACAGCAGGAAATGGGAGTTCAGCGCCTCGGCCAAATCATCGCCGAAGCTGTCGGATTTGCGGATGATCGGCATGAAGGGCGGCAGCAGCTTCAACTTGTCGTCCGACGGCGGCAGGCTGGTGATCAGTGCCACCGGCGTGTTGCGGGTTTCCGGCATGGCCGCGATGCCGATGGCGAAATCAATCCCCGACAGACCCGGCATCATCGCCGAGACGATGACGAAGTCGGGCTTGGTGTGGATGGCCTGGGCCAGGGCCTCGGTGGTCGATGGGATGATGGTCGCCCGGTAGCCGCAGGCGCGCACCTCCCGCTCCACGAACCGGGCCTGGGCATCCTGCAGCATGACCAGCATGACCTCGATATCGCGGATTTCGATGTCCTCGACGTCGAAGGCGGAGCGGCGCGCCGGCAAGGCCCGGCTCAACTGCCCCGGATCCCGGTCATCGGCGATCCGGCCTTCCAGGATGTCGATCACGGTGTTCAGGAACTTGCCGATGTCCCCGGCCGAGCGTTCGTCCAACGCCGTGACCGACTGCAGATAGTTTTCCATCCGCTGGCAGGCCACTTCCAACAGGGCGAAGTTGAAATTGTGCGCCTGGCCCTTGGTCTCGAACGCGAACCGGCCGAACGGTTCCAGCGATTGGCCGACCGCCAGCTCGGCGTCCAGCTGCTGGGCCCGGTCGATGGTGTCGGCGCGGAACTCCTCATACAGGGCCGCGACCATCTGGGCCGTGGCGCCCGCGTAGGCTCCCTTGAGAAAGTCGGTCATGGAACTCCCCGACGGCCGGGCTGGCCGGGCATGCTGGCAGACCCCGCGCGTGCGTGGCCGTCACGGCCGATCACGCAGCCGCCATGGCGGCGGTTCGGTGCGTTGCTTAGCTTTTGCGGCCCGGGGGAGCAAGCACCGAACCCGGCCCCCGGTGTGCATACCCGGGACAAAAGGCCATGAGATGGCCGGCCTGGGCCGGCGCGCGGGGGCGGGCGGTCAGGCGGCCGCCCGGGCCAAGCCCGCGCAATAGGTTTTCAGGGTTTCGGCCCGGTCGCCCAACGGGTCGAAGCGCAGGCGCAGGCCGGCATCGGTGCGGGACAATTCGGTCACCGGCAACGGCGCCGAATCAATGCTGGGAATGGTCACCGCGCGCACCGGGCCAGCCCCCGCCGTGGTGCCCGTGCCCCCGGCCAGCGTGATGATGGCCCCGCCCGCCGACAGCTCGGTGACGGTGGCCTGAACGGTCCCGCCATCGGCCAAGCGCGCCTCGCCGGGCAGGGCGCAGGCATGCCGGGTCGCGGCGCGGCGATCGACATCCCGGGTCGAGGTGCGCAGGGTCCGGATCAGGACCGTCTCCAGGTCCCGCACCTCATCGACGATGGCGGTGGCCACGCCGCCGACCCGTTCGGCCCCTTGGCCGGTGGACCGGCTCTCCCGGGCGACCTCGACGATGCGGCCCTGGACCCCGCCGACCGCGTCCGCCGAGGTGTCGACCGAAGCCGTGATGGTGCGGGTTTCCTGCTCCTGCTGCTGGACCGCGCCGTTCAGCACCTCGACGATCCGGTCCAGACGCTCGATGGTGCCGCGCATGGTCTCGACCGCATCGACGGTGACGTCGGTCAGTTGGGAAATGGACCCCAACTGCTTGGCGATATCCTGGGTGGATCGGTTGGTCTGGTCGGCCAAGGTCTTGACCTCGCTGGCCACGATGGCCGCGCC
>CAYNRD010000540.1:0-2057 GCA_964399515.1 uncultured Mycobacteriaceae bacterium
CGCTACCACACCCTCCTGTTTGGCGGCCTGCGCCGGCGCCGCCGCCGCTGACACCTTGGGGGGCGTTTTTGTGTGGTTCGGGTTTTTGTGGAGCTTTCTGTGCGGGGCCGCCACCGGCGTGATCGGCACGGTGCTGACTGGCCAGGTCCTGAAGCTGCTGCGCAACCTGCCCAAGGCCGAGGTGGCGATTACCATCTGTCTGGCCTATGGGCTGTTCATCGTCTCCGAACGGTATCTGGGCGTCTCGGGGGTGGTGGCGGTGGTGGCGGGGGCCTTGACCCTGGGGGCCATCGGCCGCACCCGCTTCACGCCCGGGGTCTGGCAGGAGGTGATCACCCTGTGGGGGCATTTGGCCCATTGGGCTTCGGTGCTGATCTTCTGCCTGGCGGCGATGGCGGTGCCGCGGCTGCTGGCCGGGGCGGGTTTGATCGACCTGGCCTGGATCCTGGTGACGGCGGTGGCGGCCCTGCTGGCCCGGGCGGCGGTGCTGTATGGGCTTTTGCCGGTGCTGACCTGGGCGCGGATCGCCCAGCGAGTCGGCCAGCGGGAAACGCTGGTGATCCTGTGGGGCGGGCTGCGCGGGGCGGTGACCCTGGCCTTGGCGCTGGCGGTGGCCGAGCATCCGGGCCTGTCCGAGCCGGTCAAGCGGTTCGTCGGCATCACCGCCTGCGGCTATGTGCTGTTCACGCTCTTGGTCCAGGCGCCGACCATCCGGCCGCTGATGCGCCTGTTGCGCTTGGACACCCTGTCGCCCATCGACAAGGCGCTGCGGGGCCGGGCCATCGCACTGTCGCTCGACCGGGTGATCGGCGCCCTGGGGCCGGAGATGGCCCAGCACGGCATCGGCGCCGCCGGCACCGAGACGGTGCTGGCCCGATACCGGGACCGGCGCGACCGGACCATCGAGCCCGAGGCCGACCAGACCGGCCCGCTCAGCCAGGAGGATCGGCTGTCCCTGGCCCTGATCATCGCCGCGACCCGGGAGGGGGAGCTGTACCTGGATCACTTCTCCCGCGGCGCCATCTCCCGGCGCACCGCTGACGCCATGCGCGCCAAGGCCGGGCGCCTGATGGACGGTGCGCGGACCGCCGGCCTGCACGGCTATCTGACCGCCGCCGCCGACCGGCGCCGGTTCCGGCTGACCCTCGCGGTCGGCAACTGGATCTACCTGACCTTCGGCCTGCAAGCGCCGCTGACCCGCCGGTTGGGCGACCTGTTCGAGGGGTTGCTGGTCAGCGGCATGGTGATCCGGGAATTGCAGGTGTTCCTGGACCGGACCGTGGCGCGGGTGCTGGGCATTCCCACGGCACGGCGGCTGGAGCAGGCCTTGAAAACCCGCCTGGACAACATCGACCGCGGCCTGGAAGCGCTGGACCTGCAGTTCCCCGGTTATGTTCAGGCCATGGAGAACCGCTTCGTGCGCCGGGCCGCGCTGCGCATGGAGGAGTTGGAGTATAAGGCCCTGGCCGAGGACGGGGTGCTGAGCCCCGAGGCGCTCCGCTCCCTGGGCCAGGACTTGACCGAGCGCTGGCGCCTGGCGGACCGCCGGCCATCCTTGGAACTGTCCCAGGGCGTGGAGGAGGTGGTCCGGCGGGTGCCGCTGTTCGCCCGGCTGGACGAAGCGCCGCTGAAGGCGTTGATCGGCCGCCTGCGCGCCCGCTTCATCGTGCCCGACCAGGTGATCTTCCGCCGGGGGGAGCGGGGTACCGGCATGTTCTTCATTTCCTCGGGCGCCGTGGAGGTGCGGCTGCCGGCGGGGCCAGTCCGGATCGGCACCGGCGAATTCTTCGGTGAGATCGCCCTGATCGCGGAGGGCCGCCGCACGGCCGACGTGGTCTCGATCGCCTATGGGCAGGTGCTGGAGTTGCGCAAGAAGGATTACCTGCGCCTGAAGGACCGCTATCCCGGCTTCGATCTGGAAATCGCCGCCACCGCCCGGCGTCGGATGGCCGCGGACGCCCAGCCGCGCCCGGCGGGCCAGCCCCCGCCAGCACCGGCCCGGCGCCCGGCGCAGCCCGCGCCGGCCCCCGTCCCGCGCGCGGCCGCGGAGGGTTGAA
>CAYNRD010000541.1:0-2046 GCA_964399515.1 uncultured Mycobacteriaceae bacterium
GTGGGGGGGGGGGGGGTGGGGTCGCGGCGGGTGGTGGGGGTGGGCTTGTGGGTGGGGGGGGGGTTGGGTGGTGCGGGGGTATGGGCGTTTCGTTGCGGATGTGGCGGTGGGCGGGGGTGCTGGGGCGGCGCCGCTGCCGTCGGCCTGGTTGGCAATCTCGGCGGCCAGGACATCGGCGATGGTATCGAAGGTGTCGCCCGGTTGGGTCACGTATTGAATGCGGACCGTGCCGGTGCCGTCGCTGACCTCCAGGTTGATGATGTGGTCGGCGGGCAGGTTCACGGGCCCGGTATCGGTTTCCGATAGGCTGCCGCTGATGTCGATGGTGGTGGTCTGGATGACGTTCAGCGGGTCGCTGTCGTCCGTGGTGGTATCGACCGCGAACTGGGCGAAATTGCCGGGGTCTTCGAACGCGACCGCCAGGGTCGTCGCCAGTTCGTCCAGCTGGTTCAACCGCGCCTCCACCTCCTCCAGGATCGGCTGGCTGGCGCCGATCCGGCCGCCAAGCACCGAGCCGTCGATGGGCGTTTGCGAGAAGCCGGTCGCCAGGATCAGGTCATTGGGCGGCGTCAGCGTCGGGTCGACCACCACCGAGATCGGCCGGGCCGTGTCATTGACCAGCAACTGGAAGTCGCTGGTGAACACCTGCACCTGGGAGTTCGGGCCGGTCAGGGTCTCGAAATCGATCAGTTCCGCCAATTCGTTCAAGGCCCGGTCGCGCTCGTCCTCCAGGGCCGTGGCGTCCGCGTCGGCGCTGACCAGCGCACCAATCTCGTTGTTCAAGTCCGCGATCAGGGTCAACAGGTCATTGGCCTCATCCACGTCGCTGACCACGTCCCGGCGGACATCGTCCCGGATGTCGGCCAGGCCGCTGACCTGGTCGTTGAAGCTGTCGGCGACGTCCTCGGCGTCGGCGATCACCTGCGCGTAGGCGGCGGAACTGGACGGGTTGGTGGACAGCTGCTGCAGGCTGTTGGTCAGGTCGTTCAGCCGGTTCGGCAGGGCCGCTTCGGCCGCCGGGTCGCCCGACAGCAGGTCGATGCGCTCCTGGGCGTCCAGGATCGCCTCGGTGAACGCCGCTTCGGAGGTGGTGCTGCGGAATTCTTCCACCAGGAACGGGCTGACCGACACCCGGGCGACCGTGCTGGTGGTGACCCCACCGGTCGCCGAGAAGGTCTCGGTATCCTGGACCCGGCGAACGAAGCCTTCGGTGCTGGAATTGGCGATGTTGCTGGAAATCGTCGCGACGATTTCCTGCTGGGCCGCGATACTCTCACCGTTCAAGCTGATCAACGAAAGCGACATATGCCGGAGTCCCAGAGCGTGTTTTGCGTCCCGGGATCGGTGGCTTTCATGAGCCCATTGGCCCCTGCCGTCCCCCGGGCGATTCCGTTCACCCTTGGGTTACGCAAGGCGCATGCCAAACAAAAGATATTGAAAAACGGCAGTTTTTGCCGGGTGCCCGGCGGTCATGGCGGCGCGGAGGGCCGACCTTGCAAGTCCGCGACCATCGCCTGGACCATCGCCGGCTTGCCGGCGCGCCACGCCCAATAGCGGGATTTCGGCGCCCACAGGATCCGGTCGCCCAGGCCGTGGGTGGTGAAGGTGCCCGGCGGGCCGAAGCGCCAGCAGGCGGCACCCACGGCGCTGGCCAACTCCCCCGCCGCCGTCTCCGGTGCGATCACCAGGTCCAAGGCCGCCATCAGCGCCGCCGTGCCCTCGAAATCGTCACGCAGATCAAGGCCCGGCGGCGACACGATCTCCCGGCCGGTCAGGTCCCGGAACCGCATCCGCTCGGCGCGGCTGTCGCCGTATTGCAGATTGACCAACTGCACATCCTCGACCGCCGCCAGCGGTGTCAACGCCTCGATGGTGAGATAGAAGCGGCTGCGGTTGACGGTCATGCGGCCGCTGCGCCACGACACCCCGATGGTGCGCCGCCCCGGCAGGCCCGCCAGCCATCGCCGCCAGGACGCGACCCGGTCCGGGTCCGGGGCCAGATAGCCGTCATGGTCCGGAAACGCGGCCGCATCCCGGCGGTACAGC
>CAYNRD010000542.1:0-2031 GCA_964399515.1 uncultured Mycobacteriaceae bacterium
AACGGGTTGCGGGGCGCCACCCAGGGCGCGCAGAGGGCCGCCAGCACCATCACCAAAGTGATCACCGCCGCCAGCATCGCCGCCGGATTGCGGGTGAAGCTCCACCACAGGTCGCTGTCGGCCGCCCGGCGCAGCCAGCCTGGCGCGGGACCGGTCGCGGTCATGCCCGCAGCCTTGGGTCCACGACCACGTACAGGATATCGACCAACAGGTTGATCACCACGAAGATCAAGCCGATCAGCATCAGATAGGCGGCCATGATCGGGATATCGACCTCGGCCACCGCCTGGATGAACAACAGCCCCATGCCCGGCCACTGGAACACGCTTTCGGTGATGATCGCGAACGCGATGATCGAGCCGACCTGCAGCCCGATGATGGTGATCACCGGCACCAGGGTGTTCTTCAGCGCGATGGAAAAGTGCACGGCCCGGGTGGTCAGCCCGCGGGCATGGGCGAATTTGACATAGTCGGTGCGCAGAACTTCCAGCATCTCCGCCCGGATCAGCCGCACGATCAGCGTCATCTGGAAGATCGCCAGCGTGATCGCCGGCATGATCAGCGACCGAAGCCCGTCGGGCGTGGCCAGGCCCGTGGTCCACCAGCCCAGATCCAACACATCGCCGCGCCCGAAGGTGGGCAGCCAGCGTAAACTGACGCCGAAGACCAGGATCAGCAAAATGCCGATCAGAAAGGTCGGCAGCGACACCCCGATCAGCGAGACGGTCATGAACGCCCGGGACGCCAGGCCCCGGCGCCTGAGGGCCGTGTACACCCCCATGGGCACGCCGACCATGATCGCCAGCAGGGCCGAAACCAGGGACAATTCCATGGTGGCGGGAAACCGTTCGGCGATCAGGTCACTGACCGGCTCCCGCAGCCGGTAGCTGAAGCCGAAATCCCCCTGGGCTGCGTTGGCCAGGAACCGGCCGTACTGCACCAGGAACGGGTCGTTCAGCCCCAGATCCTCGGCCAGCGCCTGGCGCTCCTCCAGCGGCGTGTCCTGGCCGACCAGGTTGTTGATCGGATCGCCCACGAACCGGAACAGACCAAAGGCGATCAGCCCCACCGCCAGCATCACCAGCACCGATTGGAGGACCCGTTTGGCGATGAAGCCGGCCATGGGACGGAACCGTCCCGGTTACGGCAAGACCACGTTGCGGAAGTCCAGCACGTTATCGGCCCGCTGGGCGACCGCGACCCCATCCCGCACGCCCCAGGACAGCGGCTGCTGGTGCAAGGGGAAGTAGCCGTAATCGGCCTGGATGATCTGGAAGGCTTCGGTGATCATCGCCTGGCGCGCCGCGGGGTCGGTCTCGCTCTCCACCTTGGCCGTCAGCTCATCGACCTTGGGGTTGCAGTAGCGGCCGTAGTTGAACTGGCCGGTGTTGGTCTGGTGGTTCTGGCAGGAGGCCAGATTGAACAGCGGGTTGTGGGCATCGATGCTGCTGGGGGTCCAGCCCAGCAAGTAGAACGAGGTGTCGTTCTGGGGGCTGGACACCTTGGCGAAGTATTTCGATTTCGGCTGGGCGTTCAGGTTCACGGTCACGCCGATCCGGGCCAGCATCTGGGCCACCGCCTGGCAGATCCGCTCGTCATTGACATAGCGGTTGTTGGGGCAGTCCATGCCGACCTCGAAGCCGTCTTCATAGCCGGCCTCGGCCAGATAGCCCTGGGCCCGGTCCAGATCGAAGGCGTAGGGCGTGTTGGCCGACGGGTCATGGCCGTTGATCTGGGGGGCGATCAGCAGGCCGGACGGCACGGCGGCGCCGCGCATGATCGCCCGGTTGATGGCATCGACATCAATGGCATGGGCAAAGGCCTTGCGCACCCGGATGTCCCTGAACGGGTTGGTACCCTTGACGCTGGAATACAGCAGCTCCTCCCGGCCCTGATCGACGCCCAGGAAGATGGTGCGCGCCTCCGGCCCGGTCAGCGGCCGCACGCCATCGGCCCGCTCCAGGCGCTGCCAGTCCTGCACCGGCACCGGATAGATAATATCCACCTCCCCCGAAATCAGCTCCCCGACGC
>CAYNRD010000543.1:0-2019 GCA_964399515.1 uncultured Mycobacteriaceae bacterium
TCCGTTATTCCGCCGTGGCCGGCATCCCGGTGCCCGATCTGATCCAGATGGGCTGGTCCACCCAGGACCGGATCGATGCCATCGTGCAGCGCACCCGGGATGGCGGGGCGGAGATCGTCAAGCTGCTGGGCACGGGCTCCGCGTTCTACGCGCCGGCATCCTCGGCCATCCAAATGGCCGACAGCTACCTGAAGGACAAGAAGCGCCTGTTGCCCTGCGCGGCCCGGCTGACCGGTCAATACGGCGTCGATGGCCTCTATGTCGGCGTGCCGGTGATCATCGGCGCCGGCGGGGTGGAGAAGATCGTCGAGGTCACCTTCACCGGGGACGAGAAAGCCATGTTCGACCACTCGGTGAACGCGGTGAAGGGCCTGGTCGAATTGACCGAAAAGGTCATGGCCGAAGGCTGATCCGGGGCGCACATCCGCGGCCGGGCTGCCGCCGGGGGGCGCCGCCGCTCCCCCGGCGCGCCGGATTTGATCAGCCTTAATTCATATTTTATCGATTCTAAACGAGCATTTAACGCCTTGCCCCCCATAGTCACGCAATCGTTCATGGGGGCGGACGGCAAAACCGGGTATTCCAACATCCGGCCATCACAAAACGGGGGCCGAAGCCGAAAGTGGGCTTTTGGGGATTGGACATCATGTTGCAAGACACCAAGACCAAAACCGAAATGCAGTTGATCCTGGAAAGCGCCTGGCGCCTGATCGCCGAGGACGCGATGAAAACCGCCGAGGCGGACGCGTTGGCCGAACGCCTGGATTCGACCGTCGCACACCTGCCGCGCCGCGCCGCTGGCTGAACGACCGCCGCGCGCGCCCATCGCCGGTGTGACCTTGCCAGCCTGACTTTGCCGGTCGCGGCCGACACCCGAACACCGCACCCTGACCCGGGGGCCAAAGGCCGTGGCGTGCTACGCCTCCTCGTCCAAATTGGCGTCGGTCTTCGGGCGCGGGTCGAAGGCGCCCGACAGGATCTGGCCCTTGAACCGCTCCGAGATGGCAATGGCCGTGTCCCGGCCGTACCGGGCCACGATCGTGGACAGGGCGGTGGCGATCGCCGCCGCCGCCATGGCGTCCGGACCCGCGCCGCGCCCCGTGGCCGAACGCCAGGCGCCGGCGATCTCCTCAACGGCGATCGACCGCTGCTGGGCATCGTCCAGACCGCTTTTGTCCCGCGCCCCGGCTGGCGAATCACTGCCTTCGGACATGACATCTTCCCGTTTCAAAGGTGGCCGGCACCCTCGCACGGCCCCTGGGGTCGGGTCAAACCGCGCGGGGACGGTCTGCCGGTTGGTTGCGAGCCCGCCCGGCTGGGCTTATGGTGCGCGGCGCCCGGGCTGGCGATCGGCCGCGCCGGGTACCTGCCTTTCGCGGCCGGCGGCTCACCAGGCCGGCCCACGCCCAGACGCTTCACGCTGCTTGCCGGGGATATCGCGCCATGATTGTCCATGAGTATCAGGCGAAAAGCCTGTTGAAGGAATACGGGGTCCCGGTCCCGCGCGGCGGAGTCGCCTACACCCCGCAGGAGGCCGAGCAGGTCGCCCGGGAGCTGGGCGGGCCGATTTGGGTGGTCAAGTCCCAGATCCATGCCGGCGGGCGCGGCAAGGGCCACTTCAAGAACGACCCCAAGGGCAAGGGTGGCGTGCGCGTGGTCAAGTCGGTCGAGGAGGTGCGGAGCAACGCCGACGCCATGCTGGGCCAAACCCTGGTCACCGTGCAGACCGGGCCCGACGGCAAGGAGGTCGGCCGCATCTATGTGGAGCAAGGCTGCGACATCCGCCGGGAGTTGTACCTGTCCATGCTGGTCGACCGCGGCTCCTCCCGGGTGACCGTGATCGCATCGACCGAGGGCGGCATGGAGATCGAGGAGGTGGCCGAACACCAGCCGGAGAAGATCGTCACCCTGCCGATCGACCCGGTGATCGGGCTGTCCGGGTTCTATGCCCGCCAGGCCGCCTTCGCGCTGAAGCTGGAAGGCAAGCAGGTTGGCGCAGCGGTCAAGCTGTTGCTGGCG
>CAYNRD010000544.1:0-2018 GCA_964399515.1 uncultured Mycobacteriaceae bacterium
CCCGCGGCAATTGATGGATTCCGCCGCGACCAGGCGGTTGATGTATGTGCTGCGCAAGCAGGGCGTGCTGCCGCCGGAGACGGGCCGATGACGGCCCGCCCCGGGCGACGCCATGCGGAGCGGGTCGGGGGGCGTCCGGGCTATTTGCTGGATTTGCCCAGCCCGATCTTCTTGGCGAAGGCGGACCGCTGTGCTGCGTAATTGGGGGCCACCATCGGGTAGTCGGACGGCAAATTCCACTTGGCCTTATACTCTTCCGGGGTCATGCCGTAATTGGTCCGCAGGTGCCGCTTCAGCATCTTCAGCTTTTTGCCGTCTTCCAGACAGACGATGTAGTCGGGTTGCACCGACCGCCGGATGGGCACCGCCGGCTTCTGGGGTTGTTCGGCCTCTTCCTCGGCGCCGTTGTGAATGGAATTCAGCGAGCCGTAGACCGATTGGATGATGTCCGGAAGCTGGTCCGACGCGACGGTGTTGTTGGAGACATAGGAGGCGACAACCCGGGCGGTCATGTCCAGCAGGTCCGGGTTGCTGTCATCCAGTTGGTTCTCACTTTTTGTACTCATTTTTTTACTACCACAGTGGTCAAAGTGATCATTCCAGTTGGCGAGTGTTTCGCCAGTTTCTAAAGTAACAGCCATATATTTTTGAAGCTGTCAATAAAAATGCGAGGAAAAAAGCCGTTTTTCGGCACGGATTTTATTAATTAAAAAGCCAAGCGTTGCGTTCGGCGCCTTAAAAACGGTTTGTCGTGCTGAGTATAGTACTTGCACTACACCGGTGGGCGGTGCATCTGGTTACTTCAAAACCGAAATGCGACCATCAAGTTTAGCAAAATCACAGAACTGCCACACCGGTTGCAGGTAGACCGCCTGCGGGAATCCCAATGATAATGGATGCGGAAAATTCTGTTCGAAGTAAAGACGAAAAATGGAAACCAGACAGCATGCATCGATCGATGGTTATTGAGGAAAATACATTACCGGTCAGTTAGCAATGGTTCCAAATCATCCGGGCAGCCCGGGTGCGGGCCGCCGCCGCGCTTGCGCCGGTGCGGGGGACGGTCTAGATGCCAACCTTCCACACGGATGGCGGCGGGGATGGCAGCAGACCAGATTGGGATCAGCCCGGCGAAGGTGGCGGTCGCCGCCGACCATGCGGGATTCGCCTTGAAGCAGGAGGTCACTCGGCTTTTGGCTGAATTGGGGCTGGAGGTGGTGGATTTGGGCACCCATTCGGCGGACTCGGTCGATTACCCCGATTTCGGCTTTCGGCTGGGCGAGGCGATCTCCAGCGGTGCGGCCCCGGTCGGCATCGCCGTGTGCGGCTCGGGCATCGGCATTTCCATCGCGGCCAACCGCCACCCGTCCGTGCGGGCGGCCCTGTGCCACGACGTGACCTCGGCCCGGTTGAGCCGCCAGCACAACGACGCCAATGTGCTGGCGTTGGGTGCCCGCCTGATCGGGGCGGAGGTCGCCCGCCATTGCGTCGAGGCGTTCCTGACCACGCCGTTCGAGGGCGGCCGTCACCAGCGCCGCGTCGATAAGTTGGGGCGGCCCGTCACGGCACCGTCCCAAGACATCCCCCAGTAGAGGAGACCGCTTGCCATGACCCAAGCGCTGAAACCCCCCGGTTCCGACCATGACGGCTTCTTCGGCCGGGGCCTGGCCGAAACCGACCCCGATCTGGCCCGCGCGGTCGGTGATGAGCTGCACCGCCAGCAGAACCAGATCGAGCTGATTGCCAGCGAGAACATCGTCTCCAAGGCGGTGCTGGAGGCCCAGGGCTCGGTGCTGACCAACAAATACGCCGAAGGCTATCCGGGGCGCCGGTATTACGGCGGCTGCGAACATGTGGACGTGGTCGAGGACTTGGCCCGGGACCGGGCGAAGGCCCTGTTTGGCTGCGGGTTCGCCAATGTCCAGCCCCATTCCGGCGCCCAGGCCAACCAGGCGGTGATGCTGGCGTTGATCAAGCCGGGCGACACGGTGATGGGGCTGTCCCTGGCGGCGGGCGGC
>CAYNRD010000545.1:0-2015 GCA_964399515.1 uncultured Mycobacteriaceae bacterium
CCGGCGGTGCTGCGTCTGATCGGCCAAACGGTCGATGCCGCCCTGCGGGCGGGCATCCCGGTCAGCGTCTGCGGCGAGATGGCCGGCGACCCGGCGGCGACCGTCGCCCTGGCGGCCCTTGGCGTGACCGAGCTGTCCATGGCGCCCAATCGGCTGCTGCCGGTCAAGGGCCGGGTGGAGACCCTGACGGTGTCGGCGGCCCGAACTGAAATCCTCGCGGCGCTCGAGGCCCGGCCGGAGGCGGTGGCGGCCACCGTCGCCGCGCTCAACCGAAGCTGAGCGCCCGGCGGGACAGCACGGTCAGTTAAAGCGCAGCACGCCCGACAGGCCCAGCCTCTCGACCGGATTGTGCCGACGCGGCTGGATCTTGTCCGCCTGGCGCAGCGCCTGTTCGGCACGGGCGGTGTAGTTGGTCACCTTGCCGGTGGCCAGCGCCACCTGAT
Source organism: uncultured Mycobacteriaceae bacterium (assembly GCA_964399515.1). Taxonomy (GTDB): domain Bacteria; phylum Pseudomonadota; class Alphaproteobacteria; order DSM-16000; family Inquilinaceae; genus CAYNRD01. The sequence goes on from CAYNRD010000545.1 coordinate 444, forward strand.
GCATGGACCCGTCCAGCACGTCCCGGACCAGCATCACCTTCCGGGCCAGCTTGCGCTGTTCGGCCAGGGGCGCGGTTTTGGCCTGGGTGTCCAGGTCGCTGAGCTGCAGGCGGTATTGGGTGATCGACACGATTTGACGCTCGGCCTCGGCGCGGGCGATGGAGGCCAGCTCCAGATAGGTCTGGGCGATCAGTTCCAGCGCTTCCTTCTGCGCCTCGGGCGTGTCGGCAGCGGCGACGATCGCCTGCAATTCCTCGCTGGAGCGGATCCGGACCGGGTCGGCCGTCTGGCCGGACTTGGGCACGGATTTGGCCAGCATTTCCATGGCGGCTTCGGGCAATGCGTTTTGCAGATCGGAGTTTTGCATCGGATCGGATCCATTTCGGTTGCCAGGCATGGGCGAACGCCGGCCTGCGCAGCAACGGACATGCCAGTCCGATGATCCAGTTTTAACTCCTTGATTTTCCGATAATTTCTTGGTGATCGGCTCCCCAGGCCCAGCCCGCGCCGGTCACCCTGGGCAAGCCTTGCCGGGCCGGCCCCGGCCCCGGGGTGCAAGTCCTGCCCGCGCGGGCAGGACCCGGTCAGGCGCCCTGATGGTCCGACCGGTCGCCTTCGGCCTGCTCGGTGACCCAGGTGCTGGCCGCCTCCACCGCCACGGGCGAGGAGGTTGGCAGCACGTTCAAGTAGCTCTCCGTCTCCGCCACGGGTACGGAAGACCGCTGGGTCATCCGGTACAGCGCATAGAGGGCGATGGCGGCGAAGGTGACGCCGAGCACCAGCCAGAATCCAGGCGGCCCCACCTGTTGCATGGCCCAGCCGGAGATCAGCGGGCCCAAAATGGCGCCAATGCCGAAGGTCAGGACCAAGCCGCCCGATGCCGCCGGCATTTCCGCGGCCGACAGGTAGTCATTGGTGTAGGCCAGGAACAGCGCGTAGAGCGGCGTGGTCACGCCGCCGGCAAGAAACGCCGCCAGCAACAGCGACCGCAACGTGTCCCCGGCGATCCATCCAAGGGCACAACACCCCGCCCCCATGGCCGCGGCCACGAAGATCAGCTTGCGCCGGTCAACCCGGTCCGAAATCCAGCCGATTGGGTATTGCAGCACCAGCGCGCCCGCGAACAGCATGGCCACGAACAGCGAGATTTGGGCCGCCGTCAGCCCGATCTGCGCGCCGAACACGGCCCCCATGCCCGCTTGCGTCGCATAGATGCCGCCCAGAAGAAAAATTCCGACCGTGCCCAGGGGCGAGCCCGAATACAGGGTCCGCAGCGGCATCGGCCTGGCCACCTCGGTCGCCGGGACCGGGCTGACCGACAAAAGGATCGGCCCAAAGGACAGCGACACCAGGATCGAGGCCCCGATGAACAGCACGGCCGTGGCCGCGTCCCCCAAGGTCAACAGGCCCTGGGCGCCGATGATCCCAAGGGTTTGCGCGATCATGTACGCCGACAAAAGCTTGCCCCGCGTCTCGTTGGTGGCGGCGTTGTTCAGCCAGCTTTCCGCGGTGACATAGACCCCGGACATGCTAAACCCGATCAGGATCCGCAACGGTGTCCAGGCCCAGGGT
>CAYNRD010000546.1:0-2012 GCA_964399515.1 uncultured Mycobacteriaceae bacterium
ATGGCGGTGCTGGTGTTGGGCTACCGGCTGCTCAGCTGGTTCGCCGGCAAGACGAGGGTGCGGGTGGAAAGGGATGACCGGGCGCCGGCCCTGGTGGTGGCGGCCGGCCAGATCAGCCTGGGCCTGCTGAACGCCGCGGCCCTGTCGACGCCCTGAGCCATGATCAAGACCCTCCGGTTTCTGTTCCAGATCGGTGTGCTGATCGCCTTTGTCGCCCAGGCGTTTTTCAGCCTGGACACCGGCAAGCCGGACCTGCGGCAGGTGGCGGTCGGCCCGGCGGCACCGGAGGCGGGCGCCGATGCCGAAACCGGCTTCCGCTTCGTGGATTTGGGGCAAAGCAGCGCGCGGCGGCCGGCGGGCAGCGACCAATTGTTCCAGCGGCGCCCGCGGGGGGCGTTTTCGGGGACCGCTTGGCGGCTGCACCCGGATCTGCCCGTGTGGATCACCGCCCGCCACGTCACGGAAGGCTGCACGGATCTGGCCTTTCTGGGCCCCGGGAACCCGGGCCGGTCGCCCGAGCGGCATCCGGTCGATCGGCTGATCGAACATGACCGGTATGATGCGGCGGCCCTGGTCGGGCGGATCGGGTCCGAAGCGCTGCCCTTGGACGCCCGGCAGCCGCCGCGTGGCGCCCGGGCGGTCTCGATCGGCTATCCGCAATCGCACCCCGCGTCCGTCATCCTAAGCTACCAGGGCCGCGCCAATGTGGTGCCATTCCAGCAGGCCAGGGGCCTGCCCGCGCGGCCCTATGACTATTGGCGGGTGCTGCGCTACCCTACGGTCGATGGCGGGCGGCTGACCGAACTGGGCGGCTTGTCGGGTGGGCCGGTGATCCTGGCCGATGGGCGGGTGGTCGGCATCATCGTCGGCTCGAACCCGCGCCGGGGCACCACCGTGTCCACGCCGGCGGCGGTCATTCAGTTCGACCGCCCGCCCGCCCCGGTGCCGACGCCGGATTGGGCGCCGATCGCCGATGAACGCGCGGTCGACGCGGTCGCGGTCCGGTTGCTGAACAGCGCCATCATCGAACAGGTAATCTGCCGTATCCGGTGAGGGTCAGCCGATCGACGGCCGCAGCAGGATCGCAACCATCAGGGCGACGCCGACGCCGATGATCCAGCGGGTCTGCGAGCGCAATTCCGCGCGCCTCTCGCGGCCCTCCGTCTCGATCCGTTGCAGTTCGGCACGGGACTCCGCCCGGATTTCTCGAACCGCCCGCTCCAGCTTGCCTTCCATCTCCGCCACCCGTGCCTGACAGCAGTCCTCGGTCGCGATCCTAGCAGGAATGGTGCTGTCGGTTATGGCGGGTCACAGGGCGACCGAATGGCGGGCGGGGGCGCGGGCGCGGTAGCTGTCGAAACAGGCCGCCGCCACCCGCACCAGCGGCCGGCCGCGCGCGGTCACCGCCACGGTGCCGCAGTCGCGCACTTCCACCAGCCCATCGTCTTGCAGCGGTACCAGCGCGTCGCGGGCGTCGGTCCACCAGCCCGGCTCGGCGCCGTGGTCGCGGCCGACAGCACACGGGTTCACGGCGCCGTCGCACATCAGCCGCTCGATCACCCGCCGGCGCAAGACATCCTGGCCCGCCAAGGCATGGCCCTTGGCGACCGGCAGCTTGCCATCGGCCACCGCCCGGCCCCAGGCGCCGGTCTCGACGATGTTCTGGACATAGCCTTGGGGCAACGCACCGATTGAGGTGGCGCCCAGGCCGATCAGGGCATGGGCAGTATCGGTGGTGTAGCCTTGGAAGTTACGGCGCAGGGTCCCGGCGGCCGCCGCCTGGGGCAGGCCGTCATGGGGCGGGGCGAAGTGGTCCAGGCCCACGGCCCGCATGCCCGCGCCCAGCAGGGCCTGGGCCGCCCGCTCGGCCTGCTCGGCCCGGGCTTGGGGGCCCGGCAGGGCGGCCTCGTCGATCAGGCGCTGCTTCTTGGCCATCCAGGGCACATGGGCGTAGCCGAACAGGGCGATGCGGTCCGGCTCCATCTCAAGGCAACGCGCCGCAGTGCGCTCGG
>CAYNRD010000547.1:0-2010 GCA_964399515.1 uncultured Mycobacteriaceae bacterium
CTGCCCCAGCCCTGCGCCAGGCCGTGCAGCCCGACACGCGCGGCGCCGGAGTCCCGTCCACCAAAGGCGTACTCTAAGACCCCCGGCCATGGTGACCGCGATCATCGATTACGGGTCCGGCAATCTGCGCTCGGCCCAGAAGAGCTTCGAGCGGGCGGCGCGGGAGACCGGCGCCAAGACCGAAATCCTGGTCACCGCCTGCCCGGACCGGGTCGCGGGCGCGGAGCGGGTGGTGCTGCCCGGTGTGGGCGCCTTTGGCGACTGCCGGCGCGGGCTCCATGCCGTGGACGGCATGGTGGCGGCCATCCGCCACGCGGTGGAGGCGAAAGGCCGGCCGTTCCTGGGTATTTGCGTTGGCATGCAATTGACCGCCACCGCCGGGGTGGAGCACGGCCGCCATGAGGGGCTGGGCTGGATCCCGGGCGAGGTCCGGCGCATCGCGCCCGGCGATCGGGGGTTGAAAATCCCCCATATGGGCTGGAACGATCTGGACGATGTGGCCCGCCACCCGGTCCTGGCGGGGATCACCCCCGGCATGCACGGCTATTTCGTCCACTCCTACCACCTGGCCGCCGAGCATGGGCATAGTGTCGCCGCCCGGACCGACTATGGCGGCCCGGTCACCGCCGCCGTCGCCAAGGACACGGTGTTCGGAACCCAATTCCACCCCGAGAAAAGCCAGGCCCTGGGTCTGACCCTGATCGGCAATTTCCTGGCCTGGCGCCCCTGAGCCCGAGACCCCGCTCCATGGTCGATCCCACCCCCCTCCTGCCGGTCAACCTGGCCGTCGAGCAGGTCGACAGCCTGTCCCCCCGGGACATGGATGACTTGTGCGACGCCGCCGATGCCGCGATCCGGGATGGCGGCGGTTTCGGCTGGCTGAGCCCGCCCCGGCGCGAGACCATGGAACGGTACTGGCGCGGGGTGCTGGTGGTGCCGCTGCGCTCCCTGTTCATCGGCCGGATCGATGGCGAGGTGGTCGGCTCCGCCCAGCTGTACAGGCCGCCGCCCAACAACGAGGCCCAGCAATTGTCCGCCCAGGCGTCCTCGGTGTTCGTGCATCCCCGGGCCCGCGGCTTGGGGTTGGCCCACCGGATCATCGGTGCCGTGGAGGATCAGGCCCGGCGGGACGGCTTCGAATACCTGCAGGTGGACATCCGGGAAACCCAGCACCACGCCATCCGCCTGTACGAATCCATGGGGTTCAGCCGCTGGGGCACCAATCCGGCCTACGCGAAGGTCGACGGCAAAGTGATCGCCGGTCACTATTATCTAAAACGCTTGGCGTGACCTATCATGCCCCCGACAGCGCTTGGAACCAGTCTCCCATGATCATCTATCCCGCCATCGACATCAAGGACGGGGTCTGCGTACGCCTGCTTCGCGGCGATATGAACGAAGCGACGGTGTTCAACGTCGACCCTGGCGATCAAGCCCGTATGTTCGTGAGCCAGGGGTTCTCCTGGCTGCATGTGGTTGACCTGAACGGCGCGTTCGAGGGCCGCCCGGTCAACACCGAGGCGGTCGAGAGCATCCTGGCCAGCGCCGATCTGCCCGTCCAGCTGGGCGGCGGCATCCGCACCCTGGACAGCATCGCCTATTGGCTGGACCGGGGCGTGTCGCGGATCGTGCTGGGCACCGTGGCCCTGAAGGAGCCGGACCTGGTGCGGGAGGCGTGCCGAACCTTCCCGGGCCAGGTCGCGGTCGGCATCGATGCCCGGGGCGGCTATGTGGCGGCGGAAGGCTGGGCGGAGACAAGCCAGGTCAAGGCGTTGGATCTGGGCTTGCGGTTCGAGGATTGCGGCGTGGCCGCGATCATCTACACCGACATCACCCGGGATGGCGCCATGGGCGGCCTGAACGTGGAGGCGACGGCGGATTTGGCCTTCGCGCTGACCACGCCGGTGATCGCATCGGGCGGCGTGTCCAGCCTGGAGGATCTGAAGATCCTGAAGACCGAGGCCCATACCGGCATCGAGGGGGTGATCTGCGGCCGGGCCCTGTATGACG
>CAYNRD010000548.1:0-1998 GCA_964399515.1 uncultured Mycobacteriaceae bacterium
CAGATCGCCGTCATAGAGCGTGACGGCGTCGGTTGTGGTGTCATGCAGACCGGCGACGAAGACGGTGTCCGCGGGCATCTCGATCCCATGGCCGGCGAGGCCCGCCCGGGTCTCGGGATCGTTCAGGAGCCGCGCCAGCAGCCGCGCCGAGACCTCGCCGGTATGGCCGCCGCAGGCGCCGCAGTGCAACGCGCTCTGGTGCGGGTTGTTGGTGACCACGGCACCATGGCCCACCAGCAGCACCAGCCGGGCAAACCCGTCTGTCAGGGACATGGCGCGCAACACGGTCTCGGCGGCGCCGATCCGGGCCTCCAAATCGGGCATCGGATCCAGGACCGGGGCCGGGTCGTCCGGCGTTCCGGTGGCGGCCAGCCCCAAAGCGTCCCGGACCAGCTTGCCGGCATAGACCGGCCCCATCGCTTCCACGAAGGCGAAGGACGACACGGCCGCCAGCTTGAACCGGCCCCAGGCCCGCTTGGCGCGCTTGGAAAAGCGGCTGGCCTGGTCTTCGGCCTCGGGCACATCGGCCTTGGAGGTCAGGCCCGGGTTCAACAGCACCGGCAGCCGGGCTTCGACCACGTCCGACGCCTTGCCCCGGTGGGCGGCGCCCAGGCCGAAGAACCCGGCAAAGCCCAAGGTCCGGATGCCGGGATCCAGGGATTCCAGCGCGCGCCGGAACACCTCGGACCGGACATCGATGCAGAACGCCGCCTGCAGCGCCGGCCGGTCCGGTGCCGCGGGCAGCACCGGGGCCGCCGCAAGCACCTGTCCAAGCCGGCGCTGGGCCGCCCGGTCGGCGGCGTCTTGCAACACCGCGTCCAACGCCAGGTCCGGGGTCACGGCGGCGGGTTCGGCGTGTTGGGCCATGACGGCGCGCCACTGGTCGCCGATCCGGTCCTGGGCCAGGTCGAACAACGCTTGTTCGAACACCAGGCGGATCGCCAGCATGTCGGTGACCGTGTCGGCCGTGCCGCCGGCCAACTCGGCCTGCCACAACCCGTGCCGGGCCACCTGGCCCCAGCCGCCCAGATCGACCAGCAGCGCGTGGAAATAGCTGGGCATGGCCGCCTGGGCCAGGCCCAGATGGGCGGCTGCCCGGGCGATGGCGGTGCCGGCGGCCTGCGGGCTGGCCTGGACATGGCGGGCGAAGCCGCGCAGGCCCAGGATCTCAGGGGTCAGGTCGTGGATCGCCTGGCTGCGCCACTCCGCGTAGGGGCCGCGGCCGACCGGTGCCGCCCACAGGGCCTGGCCGCGATCGAAGAAGGCGCCCGCGAAGGCGCCGATGCGCTCGGACACCAGGCCGGGCCAGTCGGTGCCGGTGGCGCCCGCCGCCAGCTCGGCGACGGTGGGCAGTTTCCGGGGGTCCGGCGCCGGCGCCCGGACCGCCTGGCGGACCGCCGCTGCATCCGCCAGGCCGGTCGGGTGCGGGCTCGACGCCAGCGCCGCCGCCAGGTCCTGGTCGGTGATGGTGCCGGCGTCGATCAGCGCAGCGAATGCCGCCCGGGGCTGGGTCACCGCCACACCCGCGACCCGGCCCAACACGGCGCCGGTCTGGGCCAGGGTCAGATCGGTCTGGCCCAGGAACGGGTTGACCGCCACCGTCGCCGACAGGGGCCAGACCGGCGGGATCGCCCGGGCAGCGTCTTGGGCGGCGGCCCAGGCCGGGTCCAGGGCGGGCAAAGTTGGATCGGCGGCCATGGTCATCACCGGCGCCCTTTCTTGGTGGGGGATGGCAGGGACCAGCCGCCGGACAGCCGGTCGAACACGGCGTTCATGTACAGCCCGTTGGCCAGATGCACCCGCAGCACCGCCGCTGCCGGGTGATAGGCCCACAGCGGGAACATCGCCTGGGCGACGGCGACGGCGCCGAAGCTGATCACGGTCAGCACGATCAGTGCCCATTCCAAGGGGCCGGGGGCCGGGGTGGCCGGCACGGTGCCGGCCAACCGCCATTACGCCCCCGGTTGCAAGGCGATGTATCCGACCGCGGCGGCCGCG
>CAYNRD010000549.1:0-1984 GCA_964399515.1 uncultured Mycobacteriaceae bacterium
GTCGCCTTTGCTGATGTCAATTTTGTGGATGGTGTATGGCAGGGCCAGTTCTTCCAACACGATCGACACCTTCCAACCATTGGGGGTTGGCCAGTAATACAGGTCGATCATTCCGCCGCCTCCTGGGAGGGGTCCTGTCCGGTCTGGGCGGCGCCGCTGGCCAGCAGATCGGTGATTTCGCCCGGGCCGAAGCCGGCCTCGGCCAACACGGTCTTGGTATCGGCGCCGTAGCAGGGCGCGGGCAGCCGGTGGTCGGGCGGCGTTTCGGAAAACCGCGCCGGTTGGCGGGTCATGCGCAGCCGGCCCGCTTGCGGGTGGTCGGTTTCCACCACGATGCGGTTGGCGGCGATCTGGGGGTGGTCCAGCATTTGCCGGCGGGTCAGCACCGGCGCGCAGGGCACGTCGGCCGCCTCCAGCACCGCCAGCCAGTGGGCGGTGGTGTTGCCGCTCAAGGCCTGCTGGGTCAGGTCCAGCCGGGCGTCCTTATTCTCATCCCGCAAGCTGGCGGTGGCAAAGCGTGGATCGGCCGCCCAATCCGGCCGGCCGGCGGCCTGGCAGAACTGGCGCCATTCCTTATCCCGCATCACCGCCACGCTGATATGGCCGTCCTGGGTTTCATAGATCAGGTCGATGAAGCTTTGGGCGGCCGCCACATCGGGCTCGTCACCGACGAAGGTGAGCCCAGACATGTCCGAACTCCACAGGAACGCCACCACCGTGTCCAGCATAGACAGGGTGATGTGCTGGCCCTGGCCGCCCGACCGTTCCCGGGCGAACAGGGCGGCGGTGACCGCCTGAGCGGCCTGGATGCCGGTCAGCTTGTCGGGCAGGATGGTGCGCACCAGCCGCGGCCGGACGGTGTCGCGGCCGGCCTGCACCGTGGTCAGGCCGGAGACCGCCTGGATGAGCGGATCGAACACCGGCTTGTTGGCATAGGGCCCCGCGAAGCCGAAGCCGGTGATCGACAGATAGACCACGCCCGGGTTGATGGCCCGGACCGCGTCATAGCCGACGCCGATCCGGTCGGCGACGCCAGGGCGGAAATTCTGCGCCACCACGTCGGCCCGTTCGGCCAGGCGCAGGAAGGCCGCCCGTCCGGTGTCCTGCTTCAGGTCCAGGATCACCGAGCGCTTGTTGCGGTTGTTGACCACAAAGCTGGCCGAAAACCCGCCGCGCCGGGTGGCGACGTGGCGGGCGTGATCGCCGCCGCCGGGCGCTTCGACCTTGATCACCTCCGCCCCCTGGTCGGCCAGGGTCATGGTGGCCAGCGGCCCCGAGATCATCGAGGTCAGATCCAGCACGCGAATGCCGTCAAGGGGGCCTGGCATGGTCGGTCACCAGCGATTGGTTGCGGGAGAGACCAGTACACCAGACCAACCGCCCCTGGGCAACGATGGGGTACAATGATCGGTGCGCCGACGGGGCGCGCCGCCGTTACAAGGCGCGCGCTTTCGCTTCCAGCCGGCGGCGGTGCAGCACGGGCTCCGTATAGCCGGAGGGTTGGGCGCGGCCTTCCAAGACCAGATCGCACGCCGCCTGGAACGCCACCGAGCCGTCGAAATCCACCGCCATGGGCTGATAATCCGGGTCGCCGGCGTTCTGGCCGTCGACCACCTTGGCCATGCGTTTCAAGGTTTCAATCACCTGGTCCTTGCTGCACACGCCGTGGTGCAGCCAGTTGGCGATGTGCTGGGCGGAGATGCGCAGGGTCGCCCGGTCTTCCATCAAGCCGACATCGTTGATGTCCGGCACCTTCGAGCAGCCCACCCCCTGGTCCACCCAACGGACCACATAGCCCAGGATGCCTTGGGCGTTGTTGTCCAACTCCAGCTGGATGTCCTGGGCCGGCCAGTTCGGCCGTTCGGCGACCGGGATCGACAGGATGTCGTCCAGCTTGGCGCGGTCGCGCCCACGCAATTCGGCCTGGCGGGCGAACACGTCCACTTGGTGATAGTGCAGGTCGTGCAGGGTGGCGGCGGTGGGC
>CAYNRD010000550.1:0-1984 GCA_964399515.1 uncultured Mycobacteriaceae bacterium
AACATCTACATCCGGGAGGGCTGCTATGTCTGCCACTCCCAGATGATCCGTCCGATGCGGGACGAGGTGGAGCGCTACGGCCATTACAGCCTGGCGGCCGAGAGCATGTACGATCACCCGTTCCAGTGGGGCTCCAAACGGACCGGTCCGGATCTGGCCCGGGTCGGTGGCAAATACTCCCACGAATGGCACCGGGCGCACATGATCGACCCGCGCTCGGTGGTGCCGGAATCGATCATGCCGCCCTACGCATTCCTGGCCGACCGGGCGGTGGACGGCGATGACATCGCCGAACACCTCAAGACCTTGCGCGCGCTGGGTGTGCCCTACACCGATGAGATGGTCGAACAGGCCCGGCATGACCTGTTCGCCCAGTCGGACCCGAACGCCGATTTCGGCGCGGTGACCGACCGCTACCCCCGGGCCGCCACCGGTGACATGGACGGCGACCCCGACCAGGTGACCGAACTGGATGCCATCATCGCCTACATGCAGATCCTGGGACGGATGGTCGACTTCGCCGACTACGAAGCCCGCGACTTGATCCAGTGAGTGTGAGGACATCCGATGATGGAGCAGATTTTCACCATCGCCGAGGAGCTTTGGGTCCTCTGGATGATGCTGTTGTTCGGCCTGGTGCTGGTCTATGCGCTCCGGCCCCGCAACCGGGCGAAATTCACCCACGCCGCCCGCATCCCGCTGGATGACGACGAGCCGGCCCCGGACGACAAGGCCGCCGAGCCCGCGTCCCGCAAATCCGCCAAGGAGTGACCACCATGCCGACCAAGATTGAAAAGGATACGGTGACCGGCCAGGACACCACCGGCCATGAGTGGGACGGCCTGAAGGAGCTGAACACCCCGCTGCCGAAATGGTGGCTGTACACCTTCTACGCCTCCATCGGCGTCGCCGGGATTTACTTCATCCTGTACCCCGCCATCCCCAGCCTGACCGGCTATACCGGCGGCCTTTTGGGCGACAGCGGCCAGCAACGCCTGATCCTAGAACGGCAGATGGAGGCGGCCAGCGAACGGCACGCCGACCAGCGCGCCGGGCTGGAGCAGGCCGAACCGCACCAGATCCTGGACGACCCCACGCTGCTGGCCGTGGCCTTGCGCGGTGGTGAGGCGGCGTTCGGGCACAACTGCGTGCAGTGCCATGGCCTGGGCGGGTCCGGCCAGGAGGGCGGCTATCCGGTCTTGGCCGATGACGAGTGGATCTGGGGCGGCACGGTCGACGAGATCCGGCACACCATCGCCTTCGGCGTCCGGCACGAGCCGCGCGAGACCCGCTTTTCCGAGATGCCGGCCTTCGGCGAGCTGGAACTGCTGGTGGACGAGGAGATCGACGCGGTCACCGCCTATGTCATGGCCAACGCCGCCGAGCCGGTCGAGTTGGGCACCGCCGAGATGCGCGCCGAGGGCGAGCAGATCTACCTGGACTGGTGCGCGGACTGCCACGGTGCCGAGGGCCACGGCATCACCGAATTCGGCGCGCCCAGCCTGCGCGATCACATCTGGCTGTATGGCGGCAGCCCCGAGGAGGTGCGCGCCCAGATCCACAACCCGATCCTGGGCGTGATGCCCGCCTTCGGCCCCAGGCTGGACGAGGCGACCATCAAGATGCTGACCGTCTACGTCCATGAACTGGGCGGCGGCCAGACCGAGTGACCCTGGGGAGAGTGGACCCATGAGCCAGATCGTGTCCCCCGCACCGGCCGCGGCCGAGCCCGACCCGGCCACCGACCAGGACGGTGCCGCCTCCCGCGCCGAGCAAAAGCGCGACCCCTATTTCACCGGCCGGGTCCAGGTGTATCCCAAATCGGTCCAGGGGCCGGTGCGCCGGGCGAAATGGGCCGCCCTGGTGGCGCTGCTGGCGATCTACTACCTGGTGCCGTGGATCCGCTGGGACCGGCCGGGCGACCTGCCCGATCAGGCCGTGCTGGTCGATCTGTCCGATCCCAAGATCTACTTCTTCTTCATCG
>CAYNRD010000551.1:0-1977 GCA_964399515.1 uncultured Mycobacteriaceae bacterium
TGGACATCATCGGCTTCGCCGAGGAGGCGCGCCTGTCCGCCAATGGCTGCGCGCCCTTGTTGTCCCAGGATCGGGAATTCGCCCTGATCTTCGACATCGGCGGCGGCTCGACCGAGATCACCTGGGCCGCGGCCGAGCCCCGGCTGTGCACGCTGACCGGCAAGACCATGGTGTTCCCCAACGTGATCGAGACCCTGAGCCTGCCCCATGGGGTGGTCACCCTGACCGATGAGGCCGGCCCCGAGATCTGCGAGGCGCGCTACACGCGGATCATCGACGCCCTGATGCCCGACCTGGCCCGCTTCGACCGGCGCCACGGCATCGCCGAGCGGGTACGCCAGGGCCGGGTGCAGATGCTGGGCTCCTCGGGCACGGTGACCACGCTGGGCGGCATCAGCCGCAAGCTGCCCCGGTATGACCGGTCCAAGGTCGATGGTACCTATCTGGAGGGCGGCCGGGCGATCGAGGTCAGCCGGGAATTGCTGGCGCTGGACCCGTGCGGGCGGGCGGCGATGCCGTGCGTGGGCCGGGACCGGGCCGATCTGGTGCTGGCCGGCTGTGCCGTGTTGGAGGCGATCTTGGCCAGTTGGCCGGTGGAGCGGCTGCGGGTCGCCGACCGCGGCGTTCGGGAGGGGATCTTGTACGATCTGTGGCGCAACTGGCGGTCTTGCGCCACCGAACGCTGACCCGCCCAAAACCCCCCATGCCCAAGAAGCCGACCACCCTGCCCACCGGCCGGTCGCTGGCGGTCCGGGTCAAGACCGGCCGCGGCCGGAAGACCGCGTCGACCCGCTGGCTGCAACGCCAATTGAACGACCCCTACGTGGCCGAGGCCAAGAAGCGCGGCTTCCGGTCGCGGGCGGCGTTCAAGCTGATCCAGCTGGATGAGAGCTTCGGGCTGTTGCGCCGGGGCTTGCGGGTGGTGGATCTGGGTGCCGCGCCGGGCGGCTGGAGCCAGGTTTGCGCCGAGACGGTCGGCGCCGGGGCCGGCGGGCAGGTCGTGGCCCTGGACATCCTGGAGATGGACCCGATCCCCGATGTGGCCGCGCTGACCCAGGACTTCCTGGATGACGCGGCACCGGACCGGCTGAAGGCCCTGTTGGGCGGGCCCGCCGACCTGGTGCTGAGCGACATGGCCGCCCCCACCACCGGTCACCGCAACACCGATCACCTGCGCATCATGGCCCTGGCCGAAGCCGCCTATGCCTTCGCGGCCGAGGTGCTGGCACCCGAGGGGGCCTTCGTCGCCAAGCTGTTCCAGGGCGGGGCGCAAAGGGACCTGCTGGAGCCCTTGAAGCGGGATTTCGCCACCGTCCGCCATGCCAAGCCGCCGGCCAGCCGCGACGACAGTTCCGAGACCTATATCGTTGCCCAAGGGTTTCGCGGCCCCTATACCACCGCCACCTGACGCGGGCGGCAAGGGGAGCGGCGATGCAGATCCGGGAAGCGTTGACCTTCGATGACGTGCTGTTGGTGCCGATGGATTCGGACGTGCTGCCCGCCGACGCCGACACCCGGACCCGGCTGACCCGGGAGATCCGGCTGGGCATCCCGCTGTTGTCGGCGGCCATGGACACGGTGACCGAGGCCAAGCTGGCGATCGCCATGGCCCAGGCGGGCGGTATCGGCGTGGTCCATCGCAACATGGACATCGACCGCCAGGCCGAGGAGGTGCGCCGGGTCAAGCGCTATGAAAGCGGCATGGTGGTCGATCCGATCACCATCCGTCCGACCGCGATCCTGGCCGAGGCGCTTGAGATCATGCGCGCCAACAGCATCTCCGGCATTCCGGTGACCGAGGACAGCGGCCGGCTGGTCGGCATCCTGACCAACCGCGACGTGCGCTTCGCCTCCAACCCGCAGGAGCCGATCTCCAACCTGATGCCCAAGGACCGGCTGGTCACCGTGTCCGAAGGGGTGCAGATGGCCGAAGCCCGGCGCCTGCTGCACCAAAACCGGATTGAAAAACTGCTGGTG
>CAYNRD010000552.1:0-1976 GCA_964399515.1 uncultured Mycobacteriaceae bacterium
CCCAGCAACTGATCCTGCGTGCCCTGATCGCCTGGTTCTGGGACATGCCCTACACCGCCCCCTTGGTCCGGCACGGCCCCGCCCTGCATGACCGGTTCCTGTTGCCGGATCTGCTGTGGGATGACTTCGGCCAGGTCCTGCGCAAACTGTCCGACGGGCTGGGCATCCGGTTCGAGCGGGACTGGTTCAAGGCCCAGTTTGATTTCCGCTTTCCCCAGGCCGGCCGGATCGAGCAGGACGGCGTGGTGCTGGAACTGCGCAGCGCGATCGAGCCCTGGCATGTGCTGGGGGAAGAGGGGACGGTCGGCGGCACCACCCGCTTTGTCGATTCGTCCCTGGAGCGGCTGCAGGTCAAGCTGAGCGGCCGCTACGAGGCATCGGGGCTGCAGGTGGTCTGCAACGGCCGGGTCCTTCCGCTGCAGCCGGGGCCGGTCACCGGCGAATGGCTGTGTGGCGTGCGCTTCCGCACCTGGCTGCCGGCATCCTGCCTGCACCCGACCATCCCGCCGCATGAGCCGCTGATCTTCGATCTGTATGATCCCGGTGCCGGCCGGGCCATCGGCGGCTGCACCTATCACACCACCCATCCGGGCGGCCGCAACTTTGAACTGCGCCCGATCAACGCCCTGGAAGCGGAAGGGCGCCGGCTGGCCCGGTTTCAGCCCTTCGGCCACACGGCGGGCCAAACCCCACCGCGGCCGGCGGAGATCAACCCGTTCTTCCCCTGGACCTTGGACTTGCGCTGGTAGGGGTGATCCCGGTTCGGATCGCGCCCCCCCAAGCGGTCACTGTTGGACGCCCTGGCCGCCGCCGGTGCTGGGCTGGAAGATCGGTGCCGGCTCCCCGTTCGGGACCGACCCGCCGCCGTTGCCGGCGGTAAACGTTTCGCCACTGCCGGTGCCGCCGGTCGCGTCCGGGTTCTGCCAGGCGCCGCCGCCGGGCGCGCCGCCGGTGTTGGCGCCGCCGCTGGTGGGGGCGCCGCCGAAGGAGCCGCCGCCGCCCGAGCCGCCGGCGGTGCCGAACGTGCCGCCGCCCGCGGGCGCACTGGCCGACGGCGGCGGGGCGGGCAGCCCCTCGGGGTGCGGGATTACGCGGGTGTAGGTGGGGCCGAACTGGATCAGCACCGGCGTGCCGTCGGCGATCGGCTGATCGTTCTCATCGACGTTCTGGACGATGGTCACGGTGCGGCCGTCGCTCATCTGCACGATGTACTCCCGGCCGTCGCCCCGGCGCAGCTGGTTTTCCGCCAGGGCACCCAGGCCGGCGCCGGCGATGCCCGCCAGCACGGCGGCCAGGCCGCTGCCGGTGCCCAGGCCCGCCGCCGCGGCGCCGGTGGCACCACCGGCGATGGCGCCAACGCTGCTGTTGTTGCCTTGGATCTCAACTTCCCGCGAGGACAGAACCCGGGCGGGTGCGGTCTCAATGACCTGTCCAGCCTCGGCCTGCTGGAACCGGTCCGCCCCCTGGGTGGCGCAGGCGGACACAAACAGCATGGCCGCGAGCGCCAAACCCATACGCGGCATAGTGCGGAACCCCATGATCACTCCTCCGATGCGGTCGGATGACGCCGGCGCACTATGGCCCCGCTTGCCGCCAATCCCTGTCTCTCTCACACGTTTTTCGAACTCACGGGCGCCAAATGCGCGGCGCCGGCCAAACCCATCCCAGTCTATTGATGCCGGGCGTTCCGCCAGACAGTGATGACTGTCGCTGTTATCCGCGTCGATTTGATGGTCCTTCGCTGTCACAACGGCCCTTGCGGGTGCCATAATTCGGCATCCCGCCGCATGCTAGCGTTTTATTCGCGGGTGCGGGGTGGCCCCGGATGGCCGATCGCCTCCGGAAACCGCGAAACCCGATGCGCGCGCTTTTATGTCAGGATGGAGGAAACAGTGGCGAGAGTGAGGCGGATGGCCAGGCCAGGCGCGGGGCCGGCGGTGGCCGCGGCCGTGGCGGCGGCGACACTGGGTCTCGCC
>CAYNRD010000553.1:0-1971 GCA_964399515.1 uncultured Mycobacteriaceae bacterium
TGGCGTCCACCGCCATGCCGACGGTCAGCACGATGCCGGCGATGCCGGGCAAGGTCAGGGTCGCCTGCAGGGCCGACAACACCGCCAGGATCAGCGCCAGGTTGAAGGTCAGCGCCACATTGGCGTAGAGGCCGAACCGGCCATAGGCCAGGGCCATGAACACGATCACGCCGATGAAGCCGATCAGGCTGGCGATCTGGCCGGCGGCGATGCTGTCCGCGCCCAGGCCCGGGCCGACCGTGCGTTCCTCCAGTACGGTCAAGGGCGCGGGCAAGGCCCCGGCGCGCAGCAGCAGCGACAGGTCGTTGGCGGTCTGCACCGAGAACCCGCCCTCGATGATGCCGCGCCCGCCCAGGATCGGCGAGCGGATCACCGGTGCCGAGATCACCTGGTCATCCAGCACGATCGCCAGGGCCTGGCCGACATTCTCGCTGGTCACCTCGCCGAAGCGGCGGCCGCCGGCGGTGTCGAAGGTGAATGCCACCACCGGCTGGCCCTGCTGGAAGGTGGGGGCGGCGTTGGTCAACTGCTCGCCCGACACGATCACCCGCCGGCGCACCGGATAGGTCGTGAACGGCTCGCCCTCGGCGGTCGTTTCGTTGGACGGCAGCAGGATCGTGCCCGGCGGCACCCGGCCGGCCACCCGGTCGGCGGTGGTCACGGTGTTGTCGACCAGATGGAAGGTCAGCCGGGCGGTCCGGCCCAGCAGTTCCTTGATCCGCTCGGGGTCATCGACACCGGGCAGCTGCACCAGCACCCGGTCCAGCCCCTGGCGCTGGATGTTCGGCTCATTGGTGCCCAACTCGTCGATCCGGCGGCGCACGATCTCGATGGTCTGCTGGACCGCCGCGTCCCGCAACTCGTCGATCGCCTCCTCGGGGAAGGTGACGGTGACCCGGTCGCCATCCAGATCGCCGCGCAGCTGTTCGTCGATGGTGAAGATGGTCGGGCGGAGCCGGTCCCAATCGGCCCGGTCGCGCAGGGTCAAGCCCACCGAGGCGCTGTCCAGATCCTCGCCCAATTGGGTGAAGCCGATACGCTGGCGGCGCAGTTCCGCCCGCAAGCCGTCGGCCACCCCTTCCAGCCGTTCCTGCAGCACCGCCTCATAGCCCACCTCCAGCAGGATGTGGGAGCCGCCGCGCAAGTCCAGGCCCAGATTGACCTGCTTGACCGGCAGCCAGGACGGCACCTCCTCGGCCCACTCCTCGACCAGATCCCGGTCCAGCACATTGGGCAGCGCATAAATCACGCCGATCAGGCAGACCAGACTGACCAGAAGCGTCTTCCACAGCGGAAAATGGACCATCGCCGCCTACCAGGCCCAATCAGGCGTTGGTCGTGTCGTCGCCGGACGCCGCCGGGGCCGGCTTGCGGTCGCGCGTCTTGCGGCGCGGCTCCGGCTTGGGCTCGGGCTCATCGTCCAGGACGTCATCGTCTTCGAGGAATTCGTCATCCTCCTCGTCGTCGAAATCCTCGTCCTCGTCCTCCTCGGGCTCGGGCTTGGCCTTCTTCTTGGCCCGCGCGGGCTCCGGTTTGGCCAACACGTTCAGAACCGTCGAGCGCAACACCTTGACCCGGACGCCGTCGGCGATCTCCACGGTCAGCTCATCGGCCCGGCCAACCTTGACCCCCGTGCCAATGATGCCGCCGCCGGTGACCCCCCGAACCGAACGGCGGATCCCCTCCAGCATCAGCCGGTGCTCTTTCTGCTTTTTCTGCTGCGGGCGGATCAGCAGGAAATAAAAGATGATCAGGATCAGCACCAGCGGCAGCAGCGAGACAAAGATGTCGCCGCCACCACCGGCGGCCGCCTGGGCATGGGCGGGGGGAATGACGTACATGGATGCTCCTTAACCGGACCGGGGGATCGGGGGACGCCGGATCGGGTCAGCGGCGACCCCGGTCGCGGGATCTGACTTAGGGTCTCTCAGGGTTGCGAGTGCGGGACTATAACGTAGGGCCGACGGCATG
>CAYNRD010000554.1:0-1960 GCA_964399515.1 uncultured Mycobacteriaceae bacterium
ATCGTCAACACCGCCAAGCGGACCGGGGCCGATGTGCGGGGCCCGATCCCGCTGCCGACCCGCATCGAGCGGTTCACGGTGCTGCGCTCGCCGCACATCGACAAGAAGAGCCGCGAACAGTTCGAGATGCGCACCCACAAGCGCCTGCTCGACATCGTCGACCCGACCCCGCAAACGGTCGATGCGTTGATGAAGCTGGAGCTGGCCGCGGGTGTCGATGTCGAGATCAAGCTGTAAGGGGGGTCTCGGACGATGCGAACCGGATTGCTGGCACAAAAACTGGGCATGACCCGCGTCTTCGCCGACGACGGCCAACACGTGCCCGTGACGGTGCTGATGATCGACGACCTGCAGGTGGTCGATGTGCGCACCAAGGATCGGGACGGCTACACGGCGGTGCAGCTGGGCGCGGGCCACGCCAAGCCGAAACGGCTGACCAAGGCCCAGCGGGGCCATTTCGCCAAGGCTCAAGTCGAGCCCAAGAAGCGGTTGGCGGAATTCCGCGTGTCCGAGGACGCGCTGTTGGAGGTGGGCGATTTCGTCACCGCCGACCATTTCGTGTCCGGCCAAAAGGTCGATGTGGTGGGCACCTCGGTCGGTAAGGGGTTCGCCGGGTCCATGAAGCGGCACAATTTCTCCGGCACCCGCGCCACCCACGGGGTGTCGATCTCCCACCGGGCCCATGGCTCGACCGGCCAGTGCCAGGACCCGGGCAAGGTGTTCAAGGGCAAGAAGATGGCCGGGCACATGGGCGCCGAGCGGGTGACCATCCAGAACCTGACCGTGGTGTCCACCGATGTCGATCGGGGCGTGATCCTGGTCAAGGGCGCCATCCCGGGCCATGACGGCGGCTGGGTGATGATCTCCGACGCGGTCAAGAAGGCCCGGCCCGAGGGCGCGCCGTTCCCGGCTGCGATCAAGAAGCCCAGCGCGCTGGCCGCGGCCGAAGAGACACCGGCCGAGGACGCTCCCGCCGAGGACGCTCCCGCCGAGGACGCTCCCGCCGAGGTTGCGCCGACGGCGGACGCCGCGGCCGATGCCGCTCCGGCCGCGGATGCGTCCGGCGAGCAGAAGGACTGAAGTCATGAAGATTGACGTCAAGACCCTGGACAACGGCTCGGCGGGCGAATTGGAGCTGGACGACGCGATCTTCGCGGTGCCGGCCTCGGTCGAGGTCGATGGTGAGGTCAAGGACAAGCGTACGGCGCTGTTGCACCGGGTGGTCAACTGGCAGCTGGCCAAGCGCCGGGCCGGCACCCATTCGACCCTGACCAACTCCGAAGTCGCCGGGCGCAAGCAGAAGCCCTACAAGCAAAAGGGCACCGGCCGGGCTCGGCAGGGCAGCCTGCGCCGCAACCAGTTCCGCGGCGGCGCCACCCTGTTCGGCCCCAAGCCACGCTCCTACGAGCACGACCTGCCCAAGAAGGTCCGCAGGCTGGCCCTGTGCCACGCGCTGTCGTCCAAGGCCGACCAGGGCAAGCTGATCGTGCTGGATCAGGCGGTGGCCGACAGCCACAAGACCAAGGACATGGCCACCAAGTTGCACGGCCTGGGCGTGTCCTCGGCGCTGGTGATCGACGGTGACAGCATCGACAGCAATTTCGTGCTGGCCACCCGCAACATTCCGCTGATCGACGTGCTGCCCAGCCAAGGGGCCAATGTCTATGACATCCTGCGCCGGGACACCCTGGTGTTGACCCGGGCGGCGGTGGAAAAACTCCAGGAGCGGCTGCAATGAAGAAGCCCGCGAAACCGCTGTCCGCCGAACGCGCCTATGACGTGGTGCGGCGGCCGATCATCACCGAGAAGACCACCCTGATGGGCGAGCATGGCCAGGTGGCGTTCGAGGTGGCCCGAAACGCGACCAAGCCTGAGATCAAGCAGGCGGTCGAAACCCTGTTCAAGGTTCAGGTCCGGGCGGTGAACACCATCGTCCAGAAGGGCAAGACCAAGCGCTTCC
>CAYNRD010000555.1:0-1957 GCA_964399515.1 uncultured Mycobacteriaceae bacterium
TGGGCCAGTCCAAGCGTTGTTAACACGACAATGCCGAGGCGTTGACAGACGCTTTTCAGATTTTTATAGATAGGAAAACGTGAATACTATGGAGGGTGAAATGGTGAGATGGGCCAGCGCTTCGATTTTGATAGCGGCGGCAACACCACTGTCGGCCAGCACTGTCACCGACGTCTTCACCTTTGAGGTCGTGTCGACGAGCGTCGGTTGCGACGGTCCTGATCCCAGCTGCGTAAATGATCCGACGACGTTCTCTCAAGGCTATCGGGTCGGCGATGAGGAAAGCGTGATCTTTCGCTTCGATGAGGCGATCCCAGATGGGACCTACCGCTGGGTGTTCGGTGTCATGCCGCAAGGCAATCCCATCACCGACGACTTCGCGGGACGGATTGACTTCTCAACAACGTTTCCGTTTCCACTTGATGTGACGGCCTTTACGTCGGTTGATTTCTTCTTCGTGGAAGCGGTGCTGGCGAACGGACATTTGTCAGAATTCACCTACACCTACGACGAATTCGACGATCTTTTGCAAGTGAAAAGCAGGTCTTACACCGGGCCGTTCGCCTTTTATCAACTCGGTACCGGTGGACCGAACCAGGCGACGGCCAGTTTCGACCTAACCAATCGGATGACGGCTGTGCCTCTTCCAGGCGCGGGCCTTGTTTTCGCTGCAGGCCTGTGTGCGCTCGCCGCCGCGCGGTCAGGGGACAGCAAGGATTTCCGCGACCGACGGTGAAGGCGACAGCGCGCCCCCAAACTTTCGGCGCGCGTGACCGAGATCCGAAAACCTGGAAGTATTCAGCAACGGCTGTGGGCGTCGGACCGGGTCGTCGCCCGGTCCGGTCCATCTCGTTACGCTCAGCGCCGCCCGTGCCACTACGGGCGGCATCCGAAAACCCGCCTCACAGCGTTGGCGTCATTTGAGTTGCGACAGCCACTCATCGACCTCACGCTGCGCCTCTTCCTTTGACTTGCCGTAGGTCGCTTGGAGCTTGCCCTCCAGCATTTCGCGGTTGCCATTAATCTCGGCCACCTCGTCGGACGTCAGTTCGCCCCATTTGGCCTGGATCGACCCGGTTACTTCTTTCCAACGTCCGGCGACTTGGTCCCAGTTCATTGCATGTCCTTCCTGTATGCGTCTGTGTGGAAGGAGCGCTCAAGCCTTTGGATGGTTCCGCCCCGGTATGCGGTACGTTGCGTCACGTCCGCCCGTCTCAGCGGAGGCCCGCCGACAGAATTACAGGAACGACCAGATCCTCTTCATCGGTCAAATGCCTGTCGAGAAGGGGCGCAAACCGCTCCAGTGCCCCTAACATGGTGCCCGCGGCATCACGGTCTTGGCGCCGCATGACCCGCTCGGCAGCTGTTGTCAAATCAGCCAGCCAGTCATCGAGCGCGTGGTGATCTGCGTCAAGCATCGCGAACCCTCGCGCAAGGCGGGTGTCGATCCCTGCCATAAGCGGGAAATACTCGTGATCCTCAACATTGTGGTGTAAGTGTAATTCCCCAACCAGCCGTCCGCCCAGCCGCTGTACCGTATCGGCGAAGACAGCCGGGCCCACCGCGCCGTCGAGCCTCCCCTGGGTGGCCTCAGTCAATAGTGCCAGCCCTTGACGAAAGCCTTGGTGACGGTCGAGCCAATAGGCGGCGAGCGGCTCAAAGTTCGGATGCCGCGCCCAGTCGATGCGCGGCCAATGGTCTGCAAGGACCCGCAAAGCATCCGGTAGCCCACGACGCCGGATCAGAGCCAGGGGATCTTCGGGCTGGACATCAGTCATGGACCCGTCATACGCCAACGCGGCGCTAATCCCACCCGCAAAAGCCAGTTGTTATGGCCCGCTTTTTGATCCTGATCGGTCTCGTTTTCGTAGTGCTCGGCCTGCTGTGGGGGCCGTTGAGCCGGCTCGGCCTTGGCCGCCTCCCAGGCGATATCGTAATCGAGCGCGCGGGCACGACG
>CAYNRD010000556.1:0-1954 GCA_964399515.1 uncultured Mycobacteriaceae bacterium
GTGGCCAGCACCACGGTGAGGTAGCGGGTGTACTGGTTGAGCTTGCGCCGGCCGCTTTCGCCCTCCTTCTTCAGCTCCTCCAGCCGTTTAACGGCGGTGGCCATCAACTGCATGATGATGGCGGCCGAGATGTAGGGCATGATGTTGAGGGCGAAGATGGTCATCCGGCCCAGGGCACCGCCCGCGAACATGTCCAGCATGCCCAACATGCCGCCGCCGCCGGTCTGGTCGAAGATCTGCTCCAGCACCGAGGCATCGACGCCCGGGATGGGGAAGTAGGTGCCCACCCGGTAGATGATCAGCGCCCCCAAAGTGAACAGGATGCGCTTTTGCAGCTCCTTGGCCTTGGCGAAGGCGCCGAAATTGACGTTGGCGGCAAGTTGCTCGACGGCGGAAGCCATATACGAATGTCCTCAGAACCGAACCATGGGATCAGGGCCCCGGGCCGCGAAGCCCGGGCCAAGAGAGTGTCACATAGTCACCCTGGCCGGCAATGTCGCCCCCTTTGTGGCGGGCATCGCCCATTCGGATCTGGGAATTGATCGTTCGGGCCCGCACATGCGGGCTTGGCCGGTCAGGCCATGGCGTAGCCCTTGGCCATCATTTGGCCGATCTGGGCATCCATGTCCGGGGTCGATTTGAAGCCATAGCCGGACACCACCCGGTTGAAGAAGCCGAACAGGGCCACGACGTGGATGATCTGATCGGCCACGGCCGGGTCATGGCCGGCCGCGACCAGCGCATCCAGATCCGCCCGGCCGACGTCCTGGGCGATCACCCGGTCGGCGAAGGCGAACAAAGCGGCATAGGGCTGCGGCACCTCGTCCAGAATGCGGGCGGCCCCTTCGGCGCCCAAGGCCTTGGCGATGGCGGTGTGGCTGGTCTCACAGAACGTACAGCCGGTCTTGCGGGAGACATACGCCGCAATCAGCTCCCGGTCGGTCGGCTCCAGCGGCCCGGGGCCGCGCATCACGGCCTGGCACAGCTGCATGGCGGGGCCATAGATCTCCGGCCGGCCGCCGGCCAGCTTCAGAAAACCGCCATAGGCGGGAATGTCCTCAAACAGGGACGGCTCGGTGACGTCGATGGCGGCGGCGCTGGTCATGGCGGCTCTCCAAACCCGGGTTGCGATGGCCCTGACTTACCGCACCCCGCCCCGCCTTAGAACCCCTCCAAAAGTTAGGGGTCGAACGAATAGGGGGATACGGGGGATATGGGGACAGTATACTGATCTCTTAACGCTTCCGACCCTGCATGAAGCGCTGGTTCGAGAGATCAGTATACTGTCCCCATATCTCCCCATATCTCCTGTCCCCGTATCTCTCCGTATCTCTCGATCAGGTTTCGGCCTTGGTCTCCGCGGCCGGTTGCTTGGTCGCGGTAACCGAACCGCCGGCCTGTTCGACGGCGGCGATGGCGGCGGCCGAGGCGCGGGCGACGGTGAGGGTCACCTTGGCGGACAGCGCACCCTTGGCCAAAAGTTTGACGCCGTCATAAAGGTGGTCAACCAAGCCGGCCTTTTGCAAGGCTGCGGCATCGATTGCGTCCAGATCCTCGAACTTGCCGGCATCGATCGCCCGTTGCAGCAGGCCCAGATTGACCTCGGCATAGCGGGTGGCGAAGCGGGCATTGTTGAAGCCGCGCTTGGGCAGGCGTCGGTAGATCGGCATCTGCCCGCCCTCGAAGCCCTTGATCGCCACGCCCGAGCGGCTCTTCTGGCCCTTGACGCCCCGGCCGCCGGTCTTGCCCTTGCCAGAGCCGATGCCCCGGCCGATGCGCATCTTGCGCTTGCGGGCCCCGTGGTTGTCCCGGAGGGTGTTCAGTTCGCTCATCTCTCATATCCCTGGGATCGCGGGGCCGGTCCGGCCCCACTCGGGTTGGGGTGGGCGGCGGTCAGCCCTGGGGCTGATCCTCCACCTTCACCAAATGCTTGACCTTGTCGATCATGCCGCGC
>CAYNRD010000557.1:0-1952 GCA_964399515.1 uncultured Mycobacteriaceae bacterium
TCTTGGCGTTGTTCGGGGCGGTCGGCATGTGCGGCGCCTTGGCGATGCCCAAGGACGCGTGCTGGCCCACCAGCGGCGCGGAGGACGCCCGGGCCGGACCATAGGAAATGTACTTGGCCTGGTCGGCCAGGCGCTGGGTATCGGTGGCGAACCGGACATAGTCCAGGGCCGCCTGGGTCCGCTCTTCCGACAGGCCGGTCGGGATGATCCAACCGTCCAGATCGAACACCTGGGCGTCCCACAGCATGGCGACCGGCTGCTTTTGTTCTTCGATCAGGGCGAACAGGCGGCCGTTGAACGTCGAGCCCATCACCACCTCGCCGTCGGCCAGGCGCTGCGGGGTTTCGGCGCCGGCGGTCCACCAGATCACCTCATCCTTGATGGTGTCCAGCTTGGCGAAGGCCCGGGCCACACCCTCGTCGGTGTCGAGGACGTCGTAGATGTCCTCCTTGGCGACACCGTCACACATCAGCGCCCATTCCAGATTGTCGATCGGCCGGCGCTGCAGGCTGCGCTTGCCCGGGAACGCGTCCAGGTCGAACACGTCGCAGACCGTGGTCGGCTTGTTGCCGCCCCAAGCCTCGACATCGGTGCGGTAGCCAAAGGTGGTCGAATAGACGATTTGCGGGATGAAGCAGGGCGAGACGATCAGATCGCCGAAATCCTCGGACGCGGGCGTGCCGTCCGGCGCCGGGGCCAACAGCGCGTCATGGTCGATCTCCATGGCCAAGCCTTCGTCACACAGGCGAATGGCATCGGACGCCACCACGTCGACCACGTCCCAGGTGATGTTGTTGGCCTCGTTCATGGCGCGCAGCTTGGCGACCGCCTCGGCCGAGCTTTCATCATTGATGATCGTGACGCCCGGATTCCGTTCCATATAGGGATCGTGATAGGCGTTCTGCTGGGACGCGGAGTAGGCCCCGCCCCAGGACACGATGGTCAGTTCCTTGGACATGGCGGGGGCCGCCACGGTTCCGGCCAGGGCCACGGTTGCGACACCGGCCAACAAGACTCCGTATTTCATACTGGTAAGCTCCCTGTTTTTTTCGACCCGTTGGTGAAGGGGGGACCGAACCGCCACGGATCAGACGGACCGGTCGGGATGCATGCCCAAACCGCCGCGTCAGGCGGCGTCCAGCGCCCGACAGTCGTCGGTGGCCCAGCCGATCGGGGTCACCGAGCCGACCTTGAGCGCTGCTTGGGCATGGGTATTGGGCACCTTGACGATGAAGTCCTTGGTGCCGGCGACCTCCATCCGGCAACGGATGTGATCGCCCAGGTAGATCAGTTCGACCACCTTGCCTTCCAGCTGGTTGGGGGTTTGGCCCATGCCCAACGCCACCCGTTCCGGGCGGATGGACAATTGCGTTCGGCTGCCGCTGGCCCCGCATCGGACCGCCAGCGCCTCGACCACGCCGCCGCCGTCCAGAGTGACCTTGGCCCGGCCGTCCCGCACTTCGGCCACCGTGCCGCCCAGCCGATTGTTCTCCCCGATGAACTGGGCCACGAAGGCGTTCTCGGGCCGTTCATACAGCGCTTCCGGGCTGGCCAATTGCTGGATGACGCCGTCATTGAACACGGCGATCCGATCGGACATGGTCAACGCCTCTGACTGATCATGGGTAACATAAACCACCGTAATTCCCAAACGGTCGTGCAAATGCTTGATTTCAAACTGCATTTGCTCCCGCAGCTGCTTGTCCAGGCCCCCCAGCGGCTCATCCATCAGCACCAGTTTCGGGTCGAACACCAACGCCCGCGCCACCGCTACCCGCTGCTGCTGGCCGCCGGACAACTGCGCCGGGCGCCGGCCCTCGAAGCCCGCCATCTGCACCATGTCCAGCGCCCGGGAGACCTTGCCCTGGATGTCGGCCTTGGACAGTTTGCGCACCTGCAGCGGGAACGCCAGGTTTTCCCAAACGGTCATGTGCGGGAACAGGGCATAGTTC
>CAYNRD010000558.1:0-1944 GCA_964399515.1 uncultured Mycobacteriaceae bacterium
GGTTCGGGCGGGAATTCGGCGGGGACGACGCTCAGTGTGGCCAAGCCTGAACCGAAGCTGGCATCGGCATCACCGGCCAGGCTGGAGGCCGCCCGGGTCGCGGTCGCCAAGGTCGAGGAGGTGCCGCGTACGGGCTCGGTGGTCGATCCGATGGAGCCCAGCGACGCGGCCAGGCTGGAAGCGGACGGATTGATCTCGGTCATCGGTCAGTTGCGCTCGCTTAGGGGCCCGTCCTCCCCGGCCTATTGCCGGTCGGAGCCCCAGCGCGTCTCTGGCATTCGGCCAAACGCACTGTGGCGTTGATACTTCAGAACCTATTCAAAGACAAGGGACGGGGCGCACACCATCCCGTGAACGCGCCCGCGAACCAGATCCAGAAACAGAAAAGCCGCGCCCAATCCTGGGCGCGGCTCCCATTCTGCACCGGTCAGGCCGGGCCGAAACGGCCCGGATCGGTCACGCGGTGATGTCCAGGAACGTCCCGATCGGCGTGGTGGTATCGGTGGCGGCAGCGGCCAACTCAGCGGGATCGGGCAGGGAGTCCGCCGCGTCGTCCTCGGCGGCCGCCAGATCTTCTTCGAGTTCTTCTTCCTCGGTCGGGAGGGACTCGTCCGTCTCATCAATGTCGGTCACCGCCAGGCTCGGTTCTTCAACCGGGGCTGCGGTCACGTCATCGGTGGTAGGATCGGACGGCGGCGGCGGGGCAACCGGCGGCGGGAACAGCGGAGCGGTATCCGCGGGAAACGCAATCGTCATGGCTCTCTCCAGATTTTCTGGCCGCAATGCGCTGTAGCCCAGGTTCTAGGGCACGGTTTAGCATGGCGACGGTGCTGCAATCAGGGGTGCAAGACCTCTGGGTTACAGTGATCGTATAGCAGAAACCCTTTCCGAACAATAAACACGAGCCCGTGACCGATAGAGTGTTTCTGGCGTGCGGCTGGAATTATCCAAATCTTACAAAACAAACCGATGACAGGTCGAACCAAATCAACGTCGCGGGCCAAGCGGCGCCCGCCGCCGGACCGCACGGAACACGAGGTGCCGGTCACGGCGCTAGGCGCCCAGGGCGACGGGGTGGCGGACATCGCCGGTGCCCGCTGGTTTATCCCATTCGCCGCCCCGGGCGATCGGGTCCGGGTGCGGGCCGCCGAGCGGCGCAAGGACGGCATCGCCGCCAGCCTGCTGGAGGTAACGGCACCCGGCCCTGACCGAGCCGAGCCGGTTTGCGACAAGTTCGGCGCCTGCGGCGGTTGCCGGTTGCAGCATCTGGCCGACCCGCTGGTGGCGGATTTCAAACGGCGCCGGATCACCGACGCGCTCGACCGGGCCGGGGTCGTGGCCGGCGCCGTCGCGGCCACAGTGACCGTGCCGGTGGCCAGCCGCCGCCGGGCGGGCTTCGCGGCCCGGCGGCTGTCGACCGGCGTGGTGTTCGGCTTCACCGAATATCAGGCCGGCCGGATCGTCGATCTGGACACCTGCCCGGTCCTGACCCCGGGGCTGTCCGAAGCCATTCCGTTTCTGAAACAAATAGCGGCGGTCATCCTGTCCGAAGCCGGAGAAGCGATGGATTTTTTCGCGACCGAAACGGATAACGGCTTGGACCTGGTGATCACGGCCGAGCGGCCGCCGACCCTGGCCGACCGGGAGTGGCTGGCCGGGCTTGGCACGGATCCGTCCCGAACCGTGGCCCGGGTCGGGTGGCGGAGCCCAGGTGGCAAGGCCGAGCCGGTGGCCGCGTTCCGCCCCGCCACGGTGACCCTCGCCCAGGTCCCGGTGGCCCTGCCGCCGGGCGGTTTCCTGCAGGCCTCGGCGGCGGCCGAAGGCGTTTTGGCGGCCCAAATCACGGCGGCCATCCAGGGCCATCTGGGCGGGCACCCGGGCCGGGGGCTGGATCTGTTCTGTGGCATCGGCACGTTCGCACGGGCGCTGGCGCATCGGGCCCGT
>CAYNRD010000559.1:0-1916 GCA_964399515.1 uncultured Mycobacteriaceae bacterium
CGGTCTACGGCCGCATGTTCCAGACCCCGTTTTCGGACCGAATCCGGAACGAGGCCCATCTCGCCACCATGGCGGTCGGCAACATCTATGAGCCGGACCACGTCAACTCGATCCTGATGGCCGGCCGCGCCGATCTGGTCTGCCTGGCCCGGCCCCATCTGGCCAACCCCTATTGGACGCTGCACGCGGCGGCCGGGCTGGGGGATACCGACAGTGCGTGGCCCTTGCCCTATCTGCCGGGGCGGGATCAGTTGCGCCGATTGGCCGAGCGCCAGGAGGGTGGGTTGACGCGGGTATGACCGATGGCGTGATCGATTTGGCCGGCCGGACGGCCCTGATCACCGGCGGCGGCGGCGGGCTGGGCGCGGATCTGGCCAAACGCTTCGCCGCGTCCGGCGCCATGGTTTGGGTGACCGGCCGGTCCGCGGACCGGGTGGCGGCGGTCGCCCATGGCCATCCGAACATCTCGGCGCTCACCTGCGACGTCACCGACGAGGCCAGCGTCATCCAAGCCTTCGACCGGATCGGCCGGGCGGAGGTGGTGATCGCCAATGCCGGTGCGGCCGACACCGCCCCCTTGGCCAAGACCGGCCTGGACCAGTTCCGGGCCATGCTGGACGTGAACCTGACCGGGGTGTTCCTGACCCTGCGGGAGGGGTTGCGCCGGCTGGAAGGGGCCGGTTGGGGTCGCCTGATCGCGGTGGCGTCCACGGCCGGGCTGAAGGGCTACCGCTACACGGCGGGCTACACCGCCGCCAAGCATGGTGCCGTCGGCCTGATCCGCACCGCCGCCCTGGAGGTGGCCAAGACCGGGATCACCGCCAACGCCCTTTGCCCCGGCTTTCTGGATACGGAAATGACCCAAACCAGCATTCGCACCGTCATGGACAGGACCGGCCGGTCGGCCGAACAGGCCCTGGCCGGCCTGACCGCCGCCAACCCGCAAGGCCGGCTGATCCAGCCCGAGGAGGTCAGCCGGGCGGCCCTGTGGCTGTGCGGCCCGGGCTCGGCGGCCGTCAACGGCCAGGCGATCGCCATTTCCGGGGGAGAGATATGAGCACGGCCCATCCCCTGCTGGACCGGGGGGAACCGGACAGCAAACACCGCCTGCGCCTGTGGCTGCGCCTGTTGCGCACGGTGCGCGCGGTCGAAGGCGCGCTGAGGGAGGAGTTGCGGGTGCGGCACGGCACCACCCTGCCGCGCTTCGACGTGCTGGCATTGCTGCACCGGCACCCGGACGGCCTGCGGATGAGTGCGGTGTCCGAGGGGTTGATGGTCTCCAACGGCAATGTCACGGGCATCGTCGATCGGCTGGTCCAGGACGGGATGATCGAACGGCGGCCGGTGCCCGGGGACAAGCGCGCGACCCATGTGCGGCTGACCCGCGCCGGCCGGAAAACCTTCGAGGCCATGGCCCAGGCCCATGAGGGCTGGGTGGATGAGCTGCTGGGCGCCATCGACGCGGACGAAGCGAGCCAGATCACCGAAGCCTTGGGGAGGGTGGGCCGATGACCGCCATGGCGAGCCTGACCCCCCGGCACTTCCAGTGGCATGCCAAGGACCGGATCGCCACCATCCGCCTGGCCATTCCCGACCGCAAGAACCCGCTGACCTTCGAGAGCTACGCCGAGTTGCGCGACACCTTTCGCGCACTGGCCTATGCCGACGACATCGATGTTGTGGTGTTCGCCCCCAACCAGGGCAATTTCTGCTCGGGCGGTGATGTGCATGACATCATCGGCCCGCTGGTCAAGATGGACATGAAGGGCCTGCTGGGCTTCACCCGCATGACCGGCGATCTGGTCAAGGCGATGCTGCATTGCGGCAAGCCGATCATCGCCGCGGTGGATGGCGTGTCGGTGGGGGCCGGCGCCATCATCGCCATGGCGGCCGATCTGCGCCTGGCCACGCCGGAG
>CAYNRD010000560.1:0-1900 GCA_964399515.1 uncultured Mycobacteriaceae bacterium
ACGACGCGCTCCGCGCGCTCAACCCCGATGTGTTCACCTTCGCCGAGCAGCACAACTGGGGCTCGCACGGCGGCGAGTACCTCCCCGAGTTCGCCGCGGCGATGACCAAGCAGTTCGAGTTAGCGGCCCGCGACGCCCTGCGGGAGGCGCCGGGCATCGCGGTGGTCGATCACCGCGCCGATGAGGGCTATGTCACGCCGGTGGAGGCGGCCGGCGACGACCTGACCTATGTCTCCCGTATCCGGGAGGACGCGACGGTCGAAAACGGCCTCAGCCTGTGGGTGGTGTCGGACAATCTGCGCAAGGGCGCGGCCTTGAACGCGGTCCAGATCGCCGAGGTGCTGGCCGATCGCCACATGGCCAAACAGGCGGCGTGACGGCCGTCGGGCGGGGCCGGGGTCCGGCGCCGCCCGTGATGATCATCCCGCCCCCGCCCCGGGCACCATGCCGATGGCCCCCCGGGACCACAGGGTGATGGTCAGCGTCAGGCATAGGTCGAAGATGACCAGGCCGATCGCGGCCAGGCCGTTCATGCCGGTCACCGCCCGCACGGTATAGACGGCGGTGCTGAGGATGTAGAAATCCACCGCCAGCCCCAGACCGGTGGCCAGGGCGGTGGGCAACAGTTCCGACCGGGTCAGCGCCGTCATCACCACCACCACGTAGCTGTGCACCAGCACTAGCCAGTTCAGCGCCGTGATCAGCTGGAAGAAGGTTTCCCGCTTGGCGCCCAGCACCCGGCTGAGGTCGTAGTAGATCACCGGGAAGGCCAGCCAATAGGTGGCGTAGACCGATGCCACCAAAACCGCCCCCAGAACCAGGCCGATGGCCTGCACGGCACCGGCGATGAAACCGGCTTGCAGCACGAAGAACACCGGCAGGGCCAAGACCGCGGCGAAGAAGCTGGTGATGGTGCCCTGGCGGCCCTGGTCCATATAGGTCAGGCCGGTGCCGTCGAAGCGGAACAGCTTCAAGGCGCCGGCCACGTGGCGCAGGACGTCGGCGGCCTTCACCCGCCGCCCCCGGGGCGCAACACCGCGCCGATCACGGCACGGTAGATTGCGGCCAGGGCGTGGATGTCCGCCACGTCCACCCGCTCATCCACCTGATGGATGGTGGCGTTGATCAGGCCCAGCTCAACCACCGGCGCGTAGGTCTTGATGAACCGGGCGTCCGATGTGCCGCCGCCGGTGGACAGGGTCGGCGCGGCCCCGGTCACCCGGGTGACCGCCGCCGTCACCGCGTCCACGAGCGGCCCCGGCTCGGTCAAAAAGCTCTCCCCCGAGATCTTCCAGTCGATCCGATAGCGGCCCTGGGCGGACCCGCCCATGCGCCGGTCGGCCCCGTCCAGCCGGGACAACACCCAAGCCTGAATGTCGGCGCTGGAATGCAGGGCGTTGAAGCGGACGTTGAAATGGGCCTTGGCCTGGCCCGGGATGACGTTGTGGGCCGGGTTGCCGATGTCGATGCTGGTGACGGTTAGGGTGCTGGGCTGGAAATGCGCGGTGCCCTGGTCCAGCGGCTCCGCGACCAGGGCCGATAGCATGGCGATCATGCGGTGGGCGGCGTTGTCCGCCAGGTGGGGATAGGCGCTGTGGCCCTGCACGCCATCGACGGTCAAGACGCCGGACAGGCTGCCGCGCCGGCCGATCTTGATGGTGTCGCCCAGCCGGTCGACGCTGGACGGCTCCCCCACCACGCAGGCGTCGATCCGCTCCCCCCGGGCGGCCAGTTCCTCCAGCACCCGGCGGGTGCCGTTGATGGCGTCGCCCTCCTCGTCGCCGGTGATCAGCAGGCTGATCAAGCCCTGGCCCGGCCCCGCGTCCTCGGCCAGGTAGCGGTCCGCCGCCGCGATGAAGGCGGCGATGTTGGATTTCATGTCGGCGGCACCCCGGCCGAT
>CAYNRD010000561.1:0-1895 GCA_964399515.1 uncultured Mycobacteriaceae bacterium
CCAGGGTGACGGCGCGGATCATGTCGCCGCCGCCCTGATAGGGCGGCATGGCCTCCAGCAGGCTTACCCGGGCCCACAACACCCCGATGCCGGACGGGCCATACAGCTTGTGGCCGGAAAACAGGAAGAAATCACAGCCCAGGGCCTGGACATCAATCTTGGCATGCACCACCGACTGGCAGCCATCCAGCAACACCTTCGCCCCCACCGCGTGGGCGCGCTCGATGATCGCCTCGACCGGCAGCACCGTGCCCAGGGAATTGGAGATGTGCGCGACCGCGACCAGCTTGGTGCGCGGCGTCAGCAATTTCTCGTATTCGGACAGGATCACCTGGCCGTCATCGTCGATCGGGATCACCTTCAGGGTGATGCCGCGGGCATCGCGCAGCATCTGCCAGGGCACGATATTGGCGTGGTGCTCCAGTTCGGTGATGATCACCTCGTCGCCCTCGGCCAGGGAGGCGCCGAAACTGTTGGAGACCAGGTTGACCGCCTCGGTGCCGCCCTTGGTGAACACGATCTCGGCCAGGGAGGCCGCGTTCAGATGGGCGCGGACCGTCTCCCGCGCGCCCTCATAGGCGTCGGTGGCGGCGGCCGAGAGGTAATGCAGGCCACGGTGCACATTGGCGTAGTGCCGGGTATAGCACTGGATCTCGGCGTCGATCACCGCTTGCGGCTTCTGGGCCGAGGCGGCGGTGTCCAGATAGACCAGCGGCTTGCCATAGACCTGGGTGGACAGGATCGGGAAATCGGCCCGGATCGCCTCCAGATCGTAGTCATTGATGGCGCTGGCATGAACCAGCGCGTGTCCACCATCGGCCATGGTGATCGGGCCTCCTTACCTGATGCGGGACCGTTCGGCCTACCCTCCGCGTTATCCGTTTGTTGCGAACAAGGTAGCGCTGACCACGCTTCGGAACAGGTCCCGCACGGCCTCGTCGGCGACCTCGTCGGTCACCTCCAGCAGGAACGCCTCCACCAGCATGGCCCGGGCCGTCGCCTCGGGGATGCCGCGGGCGCGCAGGTAGAACAGCCCCTCCTCATCGATCTCGCCCGAAGTGGCACCATGGGAGCATTTGACGTCGTCGGCGTAGATTTCCAACTCCGGCTTGGAGTCGATCTCCGCGTCCTTGGACAGCAGCAGCGCGTTGTTCAGTTGGTAGCCGTCGGTGCGCTGGGCATCGCGCCGAACGATGATCTTGCCCTGGAACACGCCCTTGCCCCGGCCGTCCAGCACACCCTTGAACACCTCCCGGCTGGTGCAGTCGGGCTCGGCGTGGTCGATCAGGGTGGCGTTGTCCACATGGGTCTGGCCCAGGGCCAGATAGCCGCCGTTCAGTTTCACATCGGCGAAGGGCGCGTCCAGCCGGGCATAGCTTTCATTGCGGGTGAAATCGGCGCCCAGGGTCAGGATGAAGCTGTCGAACACGCCCTGGCCGCCGATCCGGGCCAGGATCGTGCCCAGATGGGTGGCGTCGGCGCCGTGCTGCTGCAACTGGTAATGGCGCAGGTGCCCGCCTTCGGCCACCTCCACCTCGGTCACATGGTTGGCGATATAGGCGCCATCGGTGCCGATATGCCGCTCCAGGATGGTGGCGTCGGCGCCGGTGCCGGCGATCAGCACATGCCGGCACTGGGCGGCCACCGCGGTTTCGCCGCCATCATGCAGGTGCCAGACCGTGAGCGGCCGCTGCAACTTGACTCCGTCGGCCAGGTCCACCACCAGCCCGTCGGCCATCAACGCCGTGTTCCAGGCCACCATGGGCTTGTTGCCCTGGTCGATCCGGTCCCGGCGCAGGTCGGCCAGCAGCGCCCGATCCCGGACGATCCGCGCCACCGCCGCGTCGCCTTGGGTCAGGGCCTCGGCCAAATGGGTCACCCGCGCGCCATCGGGC
>CAYNRD010000562.1:0-1893 GCA_964399515.1 uncultured Mycobacteriaceae bacterium
GGCGATGATCGCGTCCGCGCCCACCGGCACGCCGATCCGGCTGGCCAGCCGGTCGGCCAAGAACCGCACCACCGCATAGGCGCCGCCCAGGGCCTTGAAGCTCTTCAGGATGAAACGGGCGCCTTCGTCCTTGTAATGGACTCGTCCGACCCGGCAGCGTGAGGCCAGATCGGCCAGCGGCCGCAACGGTGTCGGCGCGTAGCCGGGCCAGGCGCCGATCGCCCGTCTGGCCGCGGCGGCCTCCTCCGGGCTGATGACGGCATCGATCTCTGGGGCCAGGCCCTGGCGGCCCGCCGCGCGCGCGTTCAAGACGAAACTTCCCGTTGGCAGCATCGGATCCCCGCGTAAAACCGAAAAATTATCAATCCAAACGCAAGGTTATCCAACTTCGTACTGGAAATGCTCGTTATTTCGTGGTGCTGGGCGCAAAAATTTATCATTATGCCGGGTGTGATCCCGGCAGCGTCTGAGAGGCCCCCGTTGGAGTTGGATACTTTTGACCGGGCGTTGTTGGCCCTGGTGCAGACCGATGCCCGCATGACCGTTCAGACCTTGGGGGAGCAGATCGGCCTGTCACCAGCGGCCTGCCACCGGCGCCTGGCCCGGCTGCGGCGGGAGGGCGTGATCACCGAGGAGGTGGCGATCGTCGATCCGGCGATGGTCGGCCGGCCGCTGACCATCGTGGTCCAGGTGACCCTGGAGCGGGAACGGGCCGACCTGTTCGACGCCTTCAAGGACGCCATGCGCCAGGCCGACGCGGTCATGCAGTGCTACTACGTCACCGGCGGCACCGACTTCATCCTGATCCTGACCGCCGCCGACATGCAGGATTACGACACCTTCACCCGCCGCTATTTCTTCGACAATCCCAACATCCAGCGCTTCCAAACCAATGTCGTGATGGATACGGTCAAGCGCTCGGTGGTGATCCCGTTGGGTTGAGCGGTTGTGAGGGCCGCGGCGGGGGCGGCTTTACCGGCGTGACCATGGGGGGAACCGGGTGATGGCGACGACGTTTGCGGACAAGGCGCGGCGGGCGGCCGCTGCGGGGCCGGTGCTGGCGCCGGTGCGCAAGGATCTGGAGGCGGCGATCGAGCCGATCCTGACCGCGGCCTACAAGGGGGCCGGCATCCAGGACACCGCGGCGCTGTCCCGGCTGATGGACCTGCAACGGCCCCATTACGAGGCCCTGTTCGCGGCGATGCTGGATGACCGGTATGTGGCACTGGTGGGGAAGTTGCAGGCCGAGCATGAAACGCTGGGCATCACCATGGACCACTACTTCGAGGCGTTCAGCGGCATCGCCAGCGCGTTCATCGGCGTGCTGGTCGAGGCCAAGCGGCGGCGCCCGAAGGATCTGCCGCCCCTGATCACGGCGTTGAATCAGGTGCTGTTCCTGGAAATGGACCTGACCTTCCAACAGCATGTGGCGGGCCTGAACACCGCCGCCGCCCGTGCCCGGTCCCAGATCGCCGACCGGCTGGACACGGCGGTGCAGTCGGTGATGGGGGCGCTGGTCGCCTCCTCCAAGGATCTGAACACGGGCTCGGAGACCTTGACCACCGCCGCCCACCAGACCCGGGTGCAAGCCGGCAGCGTGGGCGAGGCGGCCGAACGCGCCGCCCACAACGTCCAGACCGTGGCGGCGGCGACCGAGGAGTTGTCGGCGTCCAGCGCCGAGATCGGCCGGCAGGTGGACGAATCGGCCGGCGTCGCCCAACGGGCGTCCGAGGAGGCGGCCCGAACCTCGGAGACGGTCAAGGCGCTGTCGGAGGCGACGACGCGGATCGGCGCCGTGGTCAAGCTGATCACCGACATCGCCGAACAAACCAACCTGCTGGCCCTGAACGCCACCATCGAGGCCGCCCGGGCCGGCGATGCCGGCAAGGGCTT
>CAYNRD010000563.1:0-1891 GCA_964399515.1 uncultured Mycobacteriaceae bacterium
GCCTATCTGATCGAGGGCCGCAATACCGGCGACCGCGACACCCTGTGCGCGATCCTGTCGGGCGCGGGCATGCCGCGCTGGCGGGCCGAAGCGATCATCGACGGCGAGGACGGCATGGGCCAGGTCCGCGCCGCCGATGCCGCCGCCCGCAAGATGGGCATCCAGGCGGTCCCCTGCACGGTGTTCGACGGCCATTACGCCATCTCCGGCGCCCAGGAACCCGCCGCCTTCGACCCACTGATCGACCTGGCCTTCGTAACCGGAGCCGCGTGAGCGGCCAGCACCCCGGCGCTAGCCACGGGCACCAGACGAAACCTATGCGCGGTATTCGCCCGATTGAGATGGGTATTGCCCCATAGATTCCCGCCACGCAGCCATAAAACGGGTCCTAAACACGGCTCCGTGAGCCGGTCGAAAAAACCCTTCCCTGCAAAGTATTTGTCATCGAACATACAAAAATCTGTGTTGATCGTTTCGACAATTTGAGAATTCCCTAATGTATTTGGAGGATTATCATGCGCTTCGCACCGACCGCGGTCCGCTTGCAAACCAAAGCGGGTCTGCTGACGACCGCGATCGTCTTGGCCTTCGCCGCGATCTTGGCCTTCGCGTCGGTCAGTCAGGTCCAACGATGGATTGAGCAGCAGGTGGTGGAGCGCCAGGAGGCCAGCCTGCGCATCGCCGCCGTCACACTCGCGGACCGGTATCCGGACCTGCGCGTCACATTTGACGCCAACAACGCCGTGCAGCGCCTGGAAATCCCGGCACTGCCGGAGTTCGACGGGCACGACATGATTGACCGGATCGGGTTCCTGACCGGTGAGACGGCGACGGTCTTCGCCTGGGATGACGCCACCCAGGACTTTTGGCGCCGGACGACCAACATCGTCAAACCGGACGGCGACCGGGCGATCGGCACGCCCTTGGGGCAAAACGGCGTGGTCTATCCGGTCATGCGCGCGGGCCAGACCTTCCTGGGGGAGGCGGTGATCCTCGGCACCCCCTACTTCACCATCTATGAGCCGATCTTTTCGCCGAGCAATGAGATTCTCGGCATCCTCTACGCCGGTGTGCAGAAGGACCGGCTTGAAGCGGTCTTGGTCGATGTGATTTGGGCGCTGGTGCTGGTCACGGTGGTGGCCTCGGCGGTGTTCCTGGTCGGCGGCCTCGCGGCCTTCCGGGCCATGCTGCGGCCAATCTCGATCCTGTCCGGCGTCATGCGTGAGCTTGCCACCGGCAAGCAGGACACCGATGTTCCCTTCGGCAGCCGGGGGGACGAGGTTGGGGAAATGGCCCGGGCGGTCGCGGTGTTCCAGGTCAACGCCGGCGAAAAAGCCAGACTGGAGCAGGAACACAAGGCGGCCGAGGCCCGCGCCGAACAGGACCGGCGCCAAAGCATGGCCGCCCTGGCCGCGACCTTCGAGCGGGAGGTTGGCGAGATCGTGCAGTCCGTCTCGTCCGCGGCGACGCAGATGCAGGCGACATCCCAGTCCATGTCCACGGTCGCCGAGCAGACCAGCAGCCACGCCGCCACCGTCTCCGCGTCGGCCCAGCAAACCTCCGCCAGCGTTCAGAACGCCGCCGCGGCCTCGGACAGGTTGCACCAGTCCATTGCCGAGATCAGCGAACAGATGGCCGTGCAGACCGGCGTGGCCGAGGAGGCCGTTGGCGCCGCCGCCGTGAGCGACCGTGAAATCAAGGGGTTGGCCGAGCGGGTCGATGCGATCGGCGATGTGGTCAATCTGATCTCCAACATCGCCGAACAGACCAACCTGCTGGCCCTGAACGCCACCATCGAAGCGGCCCGCGCCGGCGCCGCCGGCAAGGGCTTCGCGGTGGTCGCGTCCGAGGTCAAGACCCTGGCCAGCCAACCCGCCGCCGCCACCGCGCC